>JBAUOG010000577.1:0-3322 GCA_049579625.1 Bryobacteraceae bacterium | reverse complement strand
GATTCTGGCCGGCGCAACACCGTGCGGCGAAAATGCTCCTGTGGTTCCCACACCCACTCCGGGGGCGAGTGCGAGGAATGTCAGGCGAAACGTTTGAGCCTGGCGCACGGCACCTTTGCCCCTTTGACAAACCCGCACTCTCTGGAGAATGAAGACGACATCGTTGAGACGGCCGCTGGAAGGGAGGAGTCCGACAGCTTGGTGCAGCGACAGGACGACGGCGGGTCTGACGGGGGGCAGCAAGATGGTGGCGGGCAGCAAGATGGTGGCGGGCAGGCGGAGACGGTCACGACGTGCACTCCCACCGCCAGATTTACAAGCATTCCCAGTGGGGCCTTGGCACCCACTTTCGGGTCTGGAAGGTTTGGAGTTCCCTTTCAGATGAAAGCGGAGTTTACTACCAAGGTTCCCTGCACATGTGTGAGTGGTGAATACCGGCAGTTTGTGCGAGGCTTTTTCAAGGTCAACGGGACCACCCTAGCGCATAACCTCTGTTCCAACCCAATGACTCCCACTACCTTTAATGAAGACTGCGCCACAGTGGGTGGCACGGACCTCAAGTACGGGTATCACTCGATCCCGTTTGCAACGAGTACGTTCACGAATCCCGACCAGGCGACAGGCTGTACCTTCAACGGGTTTGATTTTCCAGGGATACGTACGGGTAGCCTCAGTACCGGCGACACGGTGCAGGTGCACCTGGAGTTTCAGGGAAAGCTGGTTGATGCTTCGAGCAGCGATGCGGTGCTTGTCTCTTCGGCGTGGACCGTCGATGGTACCGGAACTATGCCCTAGACTCTTGGCGACGACATGGTCCAGAGAGCAGTGGGGATGCAATATAGGCTATCGGGACGCAGATTCGGGGCTATTGCCGGGGTAATTCTCGCAGCAGCCTGTTCTTGGGGGAAGAGAGGAGAAAGAGACCTGGCCCAGCAAAAGTTTATGGTTGACCCGAGGTTGAAATCCGTAGGCGGAGTGTCAGTCTCGGCGAGAGTAGACCACGATCCACCCAACGATAATTGGACTATCACCATTGTATTCAGCTTGGCTGCGGATTTACCTCTGATGTCCGGGAATGAAGTGGATGCGACGCTTCTGGATGCGAAAGGGACGTCCTTTAAGGTGCTGGAGCGCCCAACAGGCTCTCTTGCTACTGCCGGCGGAAGCCTTGGTGATTCCGCAAACGCTGTTTTCCGCTTTCAGGGCTCTGGACTTGGACCGCCGGCGGAATTGGTGGTGATTTACCGGGGTGAGTTGGTTCACTTTCGGGTTGTACCGATGCGAGTGTAGATCGGATTGATAATGGCGGATTCCTACGATATCGGCCGTCGGAGGGGAAGGATCGCGCCTTGAGTGTGATGCCTCAAGGATCGGCCGGAAAGGGATGTATTGACTGAGCGTCAGGAAGTAACGCGATGATTGACGATCTGGACCGCACATTGAACGAGTTGCTCCGGCATGAGCTGCCATCCGCCATCGTGGACCAGGTGGCGATAAGTTTTGCTACCCCGGACAACGAATTTCCGCCGACGTCGGTAACATTGCCCGCTATCGATCTTTTTCTGTATGACGTCCGCGAGAATATGGAACTGCGCAACACGCAGTGGAACACGGAGCGCCAGTTGAACGGCACCGCAGTCCGGATACGCCCACCAGTCCGTGTTGATTGTTCCTATCTGATCACGGCATGGTCAAGCGACAGTTCTACAACCCGCGCGCTCGATGAACACCGGTTGCTGAGCGAAACCATGCGCGCTCTGTTGCGGTATCCCATCATTCCGGAAGTCCTTCTCCAGGGAAGTTTACGTGGGCAGGAACCGCCGCTTCCGACGAGCACCTTGCAACCAGGGCGACTGCAAAGCTCGGGCGAGTTCTGGCAGGCGCTCGGAGGGAAGCCTAAAGCAGCTTTGAATTATACGGTTACGATCGGCGTTGTGATAGACAGGGCGGTCGAGACTGAGATGCCGGTGCTCGAGAAGGTTCTCAAGTTTGGTGAGTTGCAGACGGAGGGGAATGACCGATGAGCAAATGGGTCGAGGCTCGTCACCAGGTCGCCATCGCTGGCAAGGTCACCTATGCCGGGACCGGCCGCAGCATCGAGGGAGCCAGCGTTCAGGCAGCCGGCCCTTCAGCTGTCCGGACCCGTACGGCTCCGGACGGGTTGTTTTACTTTCTCGATTTGCCAGATGGCCGCTATACGGTGCGGGCTTCAATTCCCGGGGCGGTGAGTCGCTACGCCACAGGGAAAGGCGATGCGGAAGTCTCCCGCGACAAGTCCGGCCGAATTCGTATGGCCACGGTGGAGATCGGGCTCGCTGGCACGACGGTGAAAGGGAAGATCACCGCCCCTGGGCACAAGGCAGGTCTCGCTATGGCTGAGGTGCGAATCAAAGGCAGCGGCGAACGGGTGTTCAGCGATGCGCAGGGACAATACGTCCTGGCTGGAATCGAACCCGGAAACCGAACGGTTTTGGTGTATGCGCAGGGCTATAAACCGGCGTCCCATCCGGTGAAACTCAAAGAGCCTGGGGCGATCGAGACTGTCAATTTTGCTCTAGTTCCCGAGGCAGGATGAGACGGCTGCGTTCCGGGGTGGCCGGAGAATCAAGGAAGGTAATCGATGGGTGATGAAAACAACGTGACAGAGGCGCCGGAACAAAAGCCGGACAAGGCAGACAGGCCGAAGAAATCCACCAAAGTGCGGGCTGCCGGTGCGACTCCGGCCGATACCACGGCGGAAGTGAATGCAGACGCATCTGAAGAAGACGCAATTGCGCAGGAGGCGACAACGGAAGGCAAAGGCGATGCGGAAGACGCGCCTACGCGAGAACCACAGGCATTAACTCAAACGGCGGCGCCCGGCAGCCAGATAAAGGATGAAAAGCCCAATGTGAGGCACCCGTTGTCGTTTGAGCTGAGAGTTTCGAGACGGCGGCGCTAAGCCGCACTCGAAGTGAACCCGGATCTAACAAATCCTAAACAAATCCTAAGTCCGAAGGCGGACCGAACCTAAAAGGAGCTAGACCAAATGCCAGAGTATCTGTCACCCGGCGTATATGTGGAAGAAATACCATCAACAATCAAGCCCATTGCTGGTGTTAGCACCAGCACTGCGGCCTTTGTCGGTGTCATTAAAGGCCCGCTTCAGATCCCGGAAGAGAATCCTTCCTATGATCCGACAGGTGGGAGCAAGGATCCATCGGCGAAGAATCCTTTTCGTTCTTGGACTTTCCCGTTCCCTGATCAGGAGTACACTGATGCAAAGACTGCTTACGACAGCTTGTCCGAACCCGGTCAAAAGCCGCCCCGGCCCAAGCCCTGT
>JBAUOG010000576.1:0-5590 GCA_049579625.1 Bryobacteraceae bacterium | reverse complement strand
TCAACGCCTCCGCCCAACCCCATGTCTTCGCGAGACCAACGATGGCCAGTACCATCAGCAAAGCAACCGTTGCGTGGTCGACATGACGCAGTCGCAGACAAACTGCCAGCATCGACACAATGAGGCCGACTGAAACCGCGAGGCGCCATACTGATTGTGACATCTTTACGCTCATGCACCGTGGGGAAGCGAACCTATCCCACAAACGAATTTATCCCCAAATCCGAGTAGACTACGGTTCCGCCTCGCTCCCGCAAGACGCGAAAGGCAAGCGAATCCAGTCTGTGGCGGGTATCGAATAGGTGTGAGTTTGGTTTTGCTGCGCAGCCGGGCCGGCCGTAGCGCGGGCCCGGCCGGCGGCAATTCGTTTCTTTGCCAGGTACTCACTTTGTTGGAAGAGGCTTTCTCACCAGTATCGGCGTCCTGTTACTGTTCACATCGCGGCAGGGCTAGCCTTGGTCACTTCTTCAATAGGAATCTGCCGGAGCTTCTTTCGGGCCTCGGGAACGGGCACCGAAACCTTCAGTACCCCATCCTTAAGCTGGGCCTTTACTTGGTCTGTCCTTGCTCCCTCCGGCAACGACAGGGAACGGTAGAACTGGCCGTAGTTCCGCTCCCAACGGTGGAAGCCGTAATGATCGCCCTGGTGCTCTTGCTTCCTCTCGCCCTCAATGATTAAGGCGTTGTCGGTCACCTCTACCTTGACGTCATCTCGCTTGAGGCCGGCCAGCTCCGCGGAAACCTGTAGTGTTCCGTCACACAGCTGCACGTCGATGGCGGGGGCCCAGCCCGCAGTTTCCGTGTCACTGCCGTGGCCTTGAAATGCCCGATCCAGTTCATTGCTGAAATCGCGCATCAGTGCGAACGGACTCATGCCGAAAAACCTGCCGAATGGAAACGCGGGCGCGAAGCCTTCATTCGTCCGCGAGATCTCCGGTGCATCCCGCTTGGTGAGGGTCTGTCCATTGTGTGCTTTTACTTCTGACATAGATATAACTCCTTTTTCAATGAAATACGGATACCTGTGCTATTCGACAGCGGTGCCTCTGCGTCGTTCCTAGTCGTCCGTTCGTGCTTGCACGTAAAGCTCCGCACCTGACTTTTGCAACGGCCCAAGTTCAACCGCCTCGTCTACAAGGTAGACGAACAGCATCAGGCAGAGATAAGAAAGATATTATGATTTTCTTTACAGTCCGGTGGAAAAAAGCAACTTTATAGCTACTCACAATTGACTCACTCTTCAATCGCCGAACAACTCCATATCATCAGCAAACCGGTCCAGGACGTCTTTGCGCGTAATCATTCCCTCGACATCAACCGCGGTGAAATGTCCATTCTTCGACGTAACGAGCGCGAGCGAAGCGTCGCTCCGACGCATCTTCACTACGACGTCCCACAAGAGAGCTGTGCCCGGTACCGTGACGTATGTCTCCTGGGTGCCGTCGTGAGCGGCCTGAAGTAACGCTTTTGCCGTGTCCGGTCCAACGTGCTGCATGACATCGGAGGCACGCCGCGATAATTGAAGGTCGGCGCGCATGGTTTCGGGCACTGCCTCCCCGCGCAGAGTTAATTTGCGGGTATAAATGCTGTCTTTGATGAGGCTGGTTCGCACCGCATAACTGATGGCCACAGTCAACGTGATGGGAACGATCACCGTATAATCGAGCGTCATCTCGAAAATCATCACGATCGACGCCATGGCCGCGCCCGTCGCGCCGCCCACCACGCCGGCCATTCCGGCAATGGCAAAAGCAGCCGGACTGAGGTTCAGCGCGGGAAAGAAATGGTTTAGAGCCACGCCCCATGCCGCCCCAGAGGTCGCTCCGAGGAACAGGGCCGGGGAGAATATGCCACCCGATGCACCGGAACCGAGCGTGAGGGACGTCGCCAGCAACTTTGCGGCGAAGAGCACGAGGAGCAGGTAGAACGGGTAACTGAGGCCACTGAGCAGGTCCTGGATGGTAGCGTAGCCGACGCCTTGCACATAGTAATGTCCGAACCGGTACATCAGTGCGTAGATGAGAGTGCCCACCGCTAACATCCCCGACGCATGCTGTACATAATATCCACCTCTGACGTACCTCTCAAAAAACGCCTCGCATCCGTAGATGGACCAGATGAACAGCGCTGAAACCGTCCCAGCTATGACACCAAGACCGGCATAGGCGACGAGAATCAGGGGCTTCGCCACAACGAAGAAGGGCGTCTCCAGCGCAGGGATGAAGAACGACGGATGAGGTCCGAAGAAGAGCTGCCCGATGTAGGTGGCAGTGGCTGTTGCAATGAACACCGGCACCAGAGTCCTGGCGCTAATCTCGTGCAGAATGATCTCGACGGCAAACAGGACACCGCCCACCGGCGTGTTGAAGGTAGCGGCGATTCCGCCGCCAGCTCCCGCGGCGATCAGCGTAATCCGCTGCCAAGCGGGTACACCGAGTAACTGGCCGACGGTAGAGCCAAAGGAGGAGCCGATCTGTATGATTGGTCCCTCGCGGCCGATGGATGCGCCACTGCCGATTGAAAGCGCTGAGGCGAACGCTTTGACCACGGATACCACCGGACGGATGACTCCTCTGCGATTGTAAACGGCATCCATCACCTCCGGAACGCCGTGACCTTTGGCTTCCGGAGCGAAGTTTTTCACCAGAAATGCAACTCCCAGGGCGCCAAGGACCGGCACAAAGATGACAAACGGGCCCCACGGGCCCAGCGGCGTATGCGTGTTGGCATCATGCGTCGCGGAGAGCTTCCCGAGAAACATCAGATTATGAACGAAGCCGATGAGGGCTCGGAATACCACCGCCCCCAGGCCGGCTATAATGCCCACCGGAATTGAGAGCGCCCACAAAACCGGTGCGCTGAGAGATCGGGTTGCTGTCGAGGGATCGTTTGACGATCGCGGCCGTTTCATAGGTCATCCTTGCCCAATAGCCTTTTGCCCATCAATGAATAATCCGCCCCGAACAAGCCTCAACAATTCGGTTGTCGATTCCAGCCATCGTCCAGACGTTGCTCGCCGGCGCCGGCCACAACCGCGAAGCCTTGCTGCCGCTCCAGTAGCGACCGCAACCAAACGCGGAATTATCATCGTCGGCTAACAGTATCGGGACTGGTTTCACGTGTCACGCCGGCGGCAAGGCTGGCTAATGGCAAGCTGATTGTTAGCAGCGTGCCACGGCCCGGCTGAGAATCAATCTTGAAAACACCTCCCAGATGATGAACCCGCTCTTCCATCCCAAGCAAACCTAGTCCCCGCGCTCGCCCCGCGTCGAAGCCGGTACCGTTATCCTGTACGGAGAGTTCAATCCCTCGCTCCGAACGCTGCAGGTGCACCTGCGCTGCGCTGGCCTGCGCGTGTCTCACTACGTTGTTCAAGGCTTCCTGTACCACCCGATAAATGCATGTCTTGTGTTCTTCCGGTAAGTCAATGGGCAGCTCTTCTGCCGAGACTTGCACGTGCAAGCCCGTCCTTTTTGCTGTCTCTTTGGCCTGCCAGTTCAAAGCGGGAACGAGCCCAAAATCGTCCAACATCGACGGTCGTAACAGGAGCGCCATGTCTCTAGCCACGGCTAAACCACGTTGAGCCAAACCGCGAATCGATTCCAAATGCAACCGCGACGCCTCAGCGTGTTCAACGTCGAGCAGGTTTTCCGTTTCGAGCAGAATCGCCGAGAAGGACTGGCCCGCTTCGTCGTGCAACTCCCGCGAGAGAGCCTTCCGCTCCTCCTCCTGCGCACGCACCAGCTTTGCCGAAAGCTCTCGCAGACTCGTCTTCGCCTCTATGTTTTCTTCCAGCTTGGCCCGTACTTCGTTTTGCAGGCGCAGAACTACAACGCTCGTATAGATGGCCAGTGCCAATCCTCCAATGAGGGTCAGCACAAGCATTCCAACTAATCCGCGTCGCAGCCGTTCGAACAGACCAGCCAACTGTTGATCGCCGCGCTGTAAGCCGTGCTCATTCAGTTGTCCCACCCGGTCGGCGATTTGCAGCATCGCGGTCCGACGTGGAATCAACTCGCTGTAAAAAAACTGATACCGGTATTCCTTGCGTTCGTCGTCGGTCCAAGCGAAAGTTCGGTCTAATACCTGCCAGTAAGCCGCGATCTCTGACCGCAGGCTTGCGAACGCCGCAGCTTCTTCCGGTTCGAGCGATTTCTGATAGGTTGCGATCGCCTCATCCGTTTGCCTTTGTAAGCTGGTGACCTCCGCCATCTGCGACGAGGCGCCCCCTGCAGGCGCCAGCAGCAGATCGCGCGCCACCGTGCCGGAGAGGTAGATCGACGACCGAATCTGCTCTAGGAGCCGGCTGCGTTCCAGGAATCGCCGCTCCACTTGCGCGTCATTGGCACGCAGGCTGTTTATCACGAACAGCGCTCCCACTTCGGCCGCTGCCATAATCAGCAGCAAGCCGCCAAGGCCGCCCGCCAACGCCAGCCAAGAACGCCGTCGCATAGTCTAAACTCCTAGCCTTACACAAATGGCGCGGCGCCTGGCATCGCGTCGAGACAGTATTCGGGCCAGCCAAGAATACTGTGTCGACCTGATACCGCCGCGGGTTACGAACCGTTACGTTCTGAGTCATGGAGGAGCTTACATGAAAGTGCATCCATTCAAGAGTTTGGCCCTTGCCGCCATCTTGGCGTCGCTAGCCAGCTGTCATAAGCAAGTTGCCAAGGTTCAACCCCCGCCCGCACCCGCACCCGTTGTTGCCGCAAAGGCGGCACCGCCACCACCCGCCGCGCGGCCTGCCCCGGTGAACACGCCGACTACCGTGGCACGTTCCACAGAGCCCGACGCAGCCACGAAAGCCAGCATCCAAGCTTTGCTGAATCGAATTCAAGACGTCTATTTCGATTACGACAAACACATCTTACGAGCAGACGCGCAAACAACGCTCGAAGCGGACGCCAAAACGCTACGTGACATTTTGAAGCAGTATCCGAACTATAAGCTCACCGTGCAGGGCTTCTGCGACGAGCGCGGGTCGGAGGAGTACAACCTGGCGCTGGGCGACGCGCGGGCCAAGCAGGCCAAGGACTTCTTGGTAACGCTCGGCCTGCCCAGTTCTCAACTGGTTACTGTCAGCTTCGGAAAGGATAAACCGGTCTGCACGGATCAAACCGAATCGTGCTGGCAGAGAAATCGCCGTGCGCACATTACGCAGGAGCAGGCTAGTTAAGGTTACTTATGGCGACAAGCGTCAAACTGTGGCTATGTTTGCTTGGCATTGCGGTAGTCCCACTGGCCGCCCAGGCTCCGGACCTCTCCGGCACGTGGCACTCGGATTCAAATACATCTCTAAAATGGATCCTCAATCAGAAGGGTGACCAACTGCACGTCCAAGAGTTTACCGGCGATAAGGTCGAAACCGACTTCACCTGTTCGCTGCTTGGCACAGAATGCGTCGCCAAAAAGGGCGGCCGGTCTGAAAAGATCTCAATGTACTTCAACGGCGCTAAACTCGTCGAAATCCGTGAGCGCGGTGAAAGCGCGATCAAGCAGTGGCTGACCGTCAGCGCCGACGGCAAAACGCTCACTGTCGAGACCGTGCCGCTGGTCTCCGGCGAGAAGCCAGAGACCGTCTCATTTC
>JBAUOG010000575.1:0-1559 GCA_049579625.1 Bryobacteraceae bacterium | reverse complement strand
GTTTTCACTGGTGCGGCAGCCGTGCAGTTATAGGAGGCGCGCTGCTGCTGGCACTCGTTAAAAGCGAGGCTGCTTTTTTCTCATCGCTTCCTCATCAGCCTTGGTTTTAGCCCACTTCTCGGCCCTGGCCTGCTTTTCGGCGTTCTCCTTCGCCGCCTTGGCTCTGGCCTCCGCGGCCATTTTTGCCGCCTCTTCTTCTGCCCTGGTTTTGGCTTCCGCCGCCGCCATGATGGCCTTGGCCCTGGAATCCGCTTCACTGCGCAGTGTCTCGGCAGCGTTGATTTGATCTCTGATCGACAACGTTTTCTTCGCGTAAATGACCTTCCGCTCGCTTTCGATGATGAGGGGTCGGAGCTGCTTGTTGACTTAGCCGTTCTTGACGCTGGCAATCCTCCAGAGCCCGCCGTCGCTCCCGACAGTGCCGCTGTTTCTTACTGGAATGTATCCGACCAATTCGAGGCGATGCGGAATGGCGCGCCTGTTCTTGCGGTCCTCCAGCCAGTTGCTCAAACTCTCGTCGGCTTTGGCGACGACCTGGTCGAGAGTAAGGGCGGCCGGGCTGTTGAGCTTCTCGATGGCGTCTGCCAGTTCGCCCTCTTCAGGCGAGCGATTGGCATCGACAATGCGCCAGAAGGCCGCGGTCTTCGGCGGCGGCGCCTTGGCATCGAAGCTACTCAGATCGAGCTTGGAAAGGTAGGCCGCGACCTGACCGTTGCCGCCCTCGTCCCTGTACCAGCCATGTAATTTGTCAAAGTACTCCTTGGTAAGTTCCCCCTCGGCCATCTCGCTCCACGCCACGTAGGTGCGACGATCGTTGGCCGGAAGATAAATGCCGTCCGTCAGGTAGTTGGTGGTGATGACCACACCACAGACGTTGATGACATAATGCTCGCGCAAATTCTTTTCGTCGACGCGATGAACGTCGGGAGGAGCGGCGGAAATGGTTTTCATGTGATCGTACATGGAGAACCTGTTCGAGTCGCCGAGGTCGCGCGCCTCGCTGACGCGCAGGATGACCGATTTGAGATGACCATTGAAACGCCCCATCAATCCCGCCGGCGAAACTTCGCCGAAATTCCAGGCGCCGACGGCTTGCTTGACGGGCTCCAAAATCGAGTCCTTGCCGATGCCCTGGGTTCCGCCAAACATCAGCGCGTGATTGATCTTGTCGCCGGGAAATTGCACGCGGTGCGCAAACCATCTGACAATGTGGTCGGCATCGCTGGGATAGACCTTGCGAATGTGATCGAGCCACGGGCCCGCCTTGCCGGCGCTTCCCGCGATCACTGGCGGCGGCTGGTACAGGTTCAGGCAAACAGCGCCGGGCTGATCGGCCCAGCCGGCATCCACCACCACCTTGTCGTAGATCAGCTTCTTCTCCGCGGGTGTCCACGTCATCTGGTGGACGGGCGCATTCTTGTCGAGCCAGACGCTGGCGGGAACGAACTTCGGCTCCCCCTTCTCAAGTTTTGGTTTGCCCAGCTTGTCGAGGATCTTCTTGCCCTTGGCATCGACTTTTGGTTTGCCCTTGTTAAGCACAGGCCGGCCGTTGGGATGGA
>JBAUOG010000574.1:0-2927 GCA_049579625.1 Bryobacteraceae bacterium | reverse complement strand
GCCTAGAATAGGTGATCTTACTTTTGAACGGGGAGTCTCAGCGCGTGAACATCACCAGAATTCTCGAAGCCATCTGGCAAGACATCGTCTACGCCGCCCGCGGCATGCGGAAGAATCCGTTGTTCGCGGCAACCGCCATCCTCCTTCTGGCGTTGGGGATCGGCGCGAACACCGCGATGTTCACTATCATCCGCGCTGTGCTGCTGAAGCCTCTGGCTTATCGCAATCCGGATGAGTTGGTGCGCATCACCGGCGGGGCGACACCTACCCGATTCAAAGAGATGAAATCTGGCGCTCACTCCTTCAGTGGACTCGCGGCTATCGCCGGAGATGAGAGTCTGACACTCGCCGGAGGCACGGAACCCGAAGTCGTGAGCGGCGTTCTAGTGTCCGGTAATTTCCTTCAGCTACTCGGCGTTGATCCCGTACTGGGCCGGGGCTTTATTCCGTCGGAAGATTCGCCTGGTGGCCCACCCGTTGTGATGATCAGCTCAGAATTATGGCAGCGCCGGTTCAATCGCGATCCACACATCATTGGGAAGCCGATCACCCTGTCCGCGACCCCGTACAGCGTCATTGGTGTGCTTCCGCCGCGCTTCCAGTTCCCGTCGCCTGGGCTGGACGTGTGGATGACCCGGCCAGAGGAGTGGTCTTCGATGCCGGCCAAATCGCGGGTACTGAGCCCGTTCCTGACCATCGTCGGACGCCTCAAGGGGACCCCGGACCTCAAGCAGGAACTTCTGCAAGCGAACGCGGAAATGGCGGTGGTCCGCCGACAGTACGCAATGGCTCATCCAGCGATGCTCGACGCCAAACCAAAGTCGCCGCTGGAAGTGACACCGATGAAGGAGCAGTTGGTGTCCTCCGTCCGCTCCATGCTCTGGATTCTATTCGGCGCAGTGAGCTTCGTGTTGTTGATTGCCTGCGCCAATGTCGCGAGCCTGCTGCTGGCGCGAGCGGGTGCCCGTTCCAGAGAGTTCGCAGTGCGGGGAGCGTTGGGCGCCGCTCGCGGCCGTCTGATAGAACAACTGCTCGCCGAAAGCGTTTTGTTGTCCTCCATCGGAGGAGTAATTGGCGTCTTGCTCGCTGCCTGGTGTCTCCGTGCCATTCCGGCCATGACCGCGTTTGATCTCCCGCGGGCCGGCGAGATTCGTTTGGATTGGATGGTGATGGCGTTTGCTACAGCGCTTTCAATTGGGACCGGAGTTCTTTTCGGGTTGGCCCCGTTACTGAGTGCGTCGCGACCCGATCTCATCCGCGTTTTGCGGGGCAGTGGTGACGCTGCCACCAGCCATGCTCCGAAATGGTTTATGGCCAAGGTGAGCGGCCGCGGCCTGCTGGTGGTGGGACAGATTGCGCTTTCAGTAGTTTTGTTGATTGGCGCTGCGCTCCTGATGGAAAGCGTAGCTCGTCTTCGCACGGTTGACGTGGGATTCAATCCGGCGAACCTGGTCACCATGCGCGTGTCCTTGCCTCCCGCCCGCTACGACACGGACGAGAAGAAGAGCCGATTCTTTCAAGAGCTGGTCGGCAAATTGGGACGTACGCCGGGAGTGCGTGCCGCCACCGCAGCCATGTTTCTTCCCATGATGAGCTACATCGGAAGCCCGGTCCAGGATGCGGGGAAGCCGCCGCTGCCTCTCAATGAACGGACACTCGCCACTTTGCTAGTGGTGATGCCCGATTATTTCAAGACCCTCAATATCCCGTTGCGGCGCGGTCGGGAATTCACAGACCACGACGCGGAGGGTTCGCAGCGTGTCGCTGTCATCGACGAAGCAACGGCCGGCCGCTTCTGGCCAGCCTACCCTGCCGGTATCGATCCGATTGGGCAGCGGCTCCTGATTGGAGGAGTGAACACGCAACCGGCCGAGATCATCGGCGTTGCCGCCGGAGTGCATCAGAATCTCGAGAACAGCGCTTGGCCGGAGACCGTGTACGTCTCTTTCGCACAAAACCCTCAGCCATTCGCCATGCTGGCTGTCCGGACCGAAGGGAACCCCGCCCGCTTCGCTAACGTAGTTCGCGAGGAGGTGCGCGGCATCGACCGCGACCAACCCGTTTCGGCCGTCCGAACCATGGATGCGTTGGTGGACGAAGAAGTTGGGCAACGACGTTTGATCCTCATGCTGTTGGGATCGTTCGCGGGCGTGGCCGTGCTGCTTGCTGTGGTCGGAATCTACGGCGTCATCTCGTATTCCGTAACGCAAAGGATCCAAGAATTAGGTATCCGCCGTGCATTGGGCGCCGGGCAGGGCGACATTCTGCAATTGGTCATCGGGCAGGGCCTGGCCTTGACAGTGGCTGGAACAATTATCGGGATCGGCGGCGCAATCGCCTTGACGCGGGTCATGAAGAACCTACTCTTCGAGGTGAGTGCTACCGATCCGGCAACCTTCGTTGGAATTAGTCTGATGTTCGTACTAGTCGCACTAGCCGCGACCTACATCCCCGCGCGCCGTGCCACCCGAATTGATCCGATAGCTGCGTTGCGGGTTTGAGCATAGGCGATCGTAAACTTCTCGGCAAACCGGCGGGGCATCGGTTGCGGGCTGGGGCCTACCCCATGACCGCTATACCTAAGGCAGGCGTCCCTCGGGTCGTCGGTGCGCCATCCGCTGGAAGAATACACGGCCAGTTGGAGAGTCAAGACTGCCGAGAACGGACAGACGACAACGAGACTTTTCAGTCTTGATCTTGGCCGCGGCGCCGGCCCGCCTGCTGTCTCGACCCTCGCGAGCGGCGGCCGCATAGGCGCAGACTTGACCAAAGGCCGCGGCTAATTAGTTCACGGCTTCAATTCGCTCGACCGCGATCACGCCGGTTTTTGGATAAAGGACACCGGTAACTCGAACCTTCTTCGCGGCGAACTGTGCCGGCGTCTCCTGATCGCTCAAGAGATACTCCTGGCCATCACCCATCAACAC
>JBAUOG010000573.1:0-1938 GCA_049579625.1 Bryobacteraceae bacterium | reverse complement strand
CAGCCGAGGCGGCAATGCGGACCGCTTGCGACCTGGACCCACACGCGATTCAACCCAGACTGTTTCTTGCCCGGATCTACATGTTAGCCGGAAAGCGCGATGAGGCCGAGAAGGTCTACGCCGCTTTGAAAACGGTGGCGCCGGATAAGCCGTCCGCATACATGGCGCTTGCCCAGTTTTACCTATCCGTCGGCGACAAAGAGAAGGCCCTTGCCGAGTTTCGCTCTCTCTCGACCTCCAAACCGGCAGATGCGTCAATCAAGTCACGAATGGTAGAAACGCTGATCGATATGGGGCGGAACAAGGAAGCGGATGAGATTAATCAGGAGATTCTGCGTAAAGGCTCGGGCGATCCGGACGCACTGGTGGCGAGTGGCCGAATGTTGATCGCAGCGCACTCTTATCACGAGGCGGTAACTACCCTCCAGAAGGCCATAAAGTCCAATCCCAAATCGGCAGTCGCCTACTACTACCTGGGTGTCGCCCAGCAAGCCCTCGCATCTCCTGATGTGGCCAAGAGTTCCTTTGCTCGCGCCCTGGAGCTGCAGCCGCAAATGACCACGGCCTCTGTGGCGCTGGCCAACCTTCAGGCTAAGACCGGCAATGGCGAGGAGGCTTTGCGGCTCGCTGACCGCACA
Organism: Bryobacteraceae bacterium; assembly: GCA_049579625.1. Lineage (GTDB taxonomy): Bacteria > Acidobacteriota > Terriglobia > Bryobacterales > Bryobacteraceae > CAJCIT01. The sequence goes on along the minus strand of JBAUOG010000573.1, from coordinate 1,300 downwards.
CTGAAGAAGAACCCGGCATCGGCTCCCGCGCTTCTGGCGCGTGCTCAAGGCCTCATCGCAAAAGGGGATCTCAAGGAAGCGGAAGCAGTCCTGAAAGAAGTCCTGCGGCAGGATCCGTCCTCCCTTCCCGCCCTCGCCCAATTGCTGAAACTCTCCGTCAGCCAGGGACGACCCCAGGAGGCTATGCAAAGGATTGCGGAAGCAGCAAAGCAGCATCCCCAGGACGCCCGACTCCACGTTTTGCTGGCTGCGGGCTATTTCAGCCTGAAGGATTTAAAGAACTCTGAAGCCAGCGTTCGGCAAGCGATAGCGCTAGACCCCAAAGTTCCAAATGCCTACACTCTGCTTGCCGACATTGACTTCTCCAAGGGCTCCCCTGAGCAAGCCGAGAAAGACCTGCGCACCGCCATCGACGTCGACCCTAACAGCCTACAGAACTACACCGTCCTGGGCATCCGCTATGAGAATACTGGCCGGTGGGACGATGCCAAGAAGCTGTTCGCAAAGGCGCATGAAATCGATCCGAACTCACCCATGGTGGCGGTGGAACTCGCCTATCTCTACCTGGACCACGGCGGCGATGTCAACGTCGCGGCGTCGCTCGCCCAGGTGGCGCAAAAGAGCCTGCCGAATTCCCCTGCTCCCGCCGATGCGCTGGGCTGGGCCTACTACAAGATGGGAACCACCGAAACCGCAATCCATGAGTTGGAGGGGGCAGTCCGCATGGCCCCAAATACTCCTCTGTATCAGTATCACCTCGGCATGGCATATCTCGCCGCCCGCCGCTTCGGACCGGCAACCAAGTCTCTTGAGTCCGCGCTAAAGCAGGATCCGAAGTCCATTTGGGCACCGAACATCAGGACGGCGTTGCACGAAGCCGCAGGGAAGACCTGAGTGTCCGGAGACTCGCAAACCTGGTACCAGAACTGTACCTTGGTACAGGTCCATTGACTCACCGGTTACCTAACCATTAACATCAATACGCATTCGGATTTGAAGGTCAGAACACGAATTTGAATGTAGACGGTTTTCTGGAGGAAGGAAACAAAATGAAACTCTCTTACAAGCTATTGATCGGCGCATTAGTTTGCCTCGACATGGCATACAGCGGTTATGGACAAACGGCGAATCTCACGTTTACGGGAGGCACTGGACCTAGCTATGGAGGCGTAGATACAAGCCCGTACGGCTTTTCAGTCAACGGATCGCCGGACAACTCTGTCCAGCTAATCTGCGACTCTTTCAACAATCACATCACTAGCGGCGAGTCGTGGACGGCCACGATAAACAACATCAACAC
>JBAUOG010000572.1:0-2313 GCA_049579625.1 Bryobacteraceae bacterium | reverse complement strand
GAACAAACGCATGCGTTCTCAACTTCGGTGATTGCTTCCTCATGCAACCCCAATTGCAAGCACGCCAACCCGAGAATACGTTGCGCGGGCCAGAACCGTGGCTCAAGAGAGAGCAGGTTCCAGCATTCCTTGACGGCCCCGTGATAATCTCGCGAAACGTACAGAATCCGGGCCGACTCCAGGCCAATCGGTAGCGAGAGTGGCTCCAGCGCCTGCGCGCGCCGCGCCTCTTCCAGCGCGCCTTCATGAATACCAGTGGCGCTGAGAAGCAATGCTCGGGCGCGGTGCGCATCTGCAAGGTTTTCATCCAGCCCGATCGCTTGTGTCAGGTCCTTCTCCGCGCCCTTCCAGTCGCCGTCGAACACCATTCGCACCGAACCCAATGACACATGTGCAGCCGCTAGTGTTGCATCGGCGTTAACGGCCTCGCGCGCCGACTCCCTCGCCTTATGGCACACGTCGGCAGCCGCCACCGTCCCGGTCAGCGCTAGTCGGCTGTACGCATCTCCCAGCCCAGCCCAAGCCGGCGCGCACTCTGCATCTTGCTCGAGCGCGGATTGGAAGCAGCCAATCGCCCTCTGCAAAGAATCGCCGATCATTTTGTCCAGAAAGTAACGGCCCTTCAAACAGTCCTGATGCGCGTCGCCACTCACAGCGCGCACGTACGCAGCCGCGCGCGAAACCAGCGGCTCGCCGGCCACTTCAACTTCTCCAATGAAGCGGTAGCCGAGCCCCGAGCGTGTTTCAATGTATCGGCTTTCCCGTGGTGAATCGTCAAGCACCTGGCGCAACGCGTTCACGGCCGTGTTCAAACTGCGCTCGAAGCTGAAAGGTAAGTGAGGCCAAAGGTCCTTGGCCAATTCTGTTCGTGTGACCAGCGCCCCCGGTTGTTTCAATAGCAACTCGAGAATGCGGAACGGCTTGTGCTGCAGCGGGACGCGCACTCCGTTCTTCCGCAGCTCGCGCAGTTCAAAGCTCACTTCAAACGAGTCAAAGCGCACCGATGGTGTATGGGACGTACTACGTTCAGAAACGTCTTGGTGGGGCATCGATTACTTCGTTGTATCTGTCCCGTCGCGCTAACAACTTCTTGACCTTTTCTTGACAGTCCCGGAGCTTTCGCTCTTCGTCTTATGGGTTGTACGGATCAGGAACCTCGGTGGTTCCACCGTTTAGGTCAGCAAAAGGAGATTACTTATGAGCCACTTCGTAAACCGCATTCTCAGTTTTGCCTTCTTCACCGTTTTCGTCGCCGCGACCGCAGCCACAGCTTCGGCCCAGCAAGCGACCTTCCATTTACCGTTCGAAGCCAAGTGGGGGGGCCTCGTGATGCCGGCGGGCGACTATACCGTAAAGCTACCTGAGCCGGCCCTCGGCACGCGCGAGGTCCTTGTCCGCGGACCCGCCCAGGGATTCATCATGGTGGTTAGTACCGACAACTATGGCGACCGCGTAACCGCGCCGTCAAATGGCGATTACTTGCAGCTCGTCAAGATTGGCGATGTCTACTACGTTACAAAGTTTGAGGAAGCGTCACATGACACGACTCTCTTCTTCAAGGCGCCTAAGCAGCCTCGTCCCGAACACATGGCTGCTCGTGAAGTTGTCAACATCCCGGTGAAGCGAAGCTAAGTCTTCTTCTTCCTTGGGTATTACGGGACTGCCCGGTTTTGGAATCGGGCAGTCCCATTTCCGCTTTCGTGGGCGGTTTCGGAAACATCGGTTACGTATCGCTGTCAACCGCTCCCCTTAACGTCAAATAATGAAAACGGACGCCGACCGGGACAGGCGCCTGTATCCCAAGGCGCGCACACGTCTCCGTATCTCATCACCGAAGCCCGTCGCCGCGTGGAGTCCCAAGATCAACATCACCTGCTTTCAGAGCAACCGCGCACTCAAAAGCAAGCGGACTCTTTCGGAGCCACTAACCGTCAGTACCCACATGGTTGGATTCTGGATCCTTCGAGAAGGATATTCTCTCGCCGCATGCGCCTCATCCGGGGTTACGGGCCTCAGGACGGGATTGCGGAACGTCCCAACAATTCGCCAAGCCTACCGAGCCGCGACGGTTACGGAGTCCCCATGGCCCGGCGGGCCACCAAACTAGATGAAGACGCGAGTTTCCTCCGAACGGTTCGCTCCTCAGCTCATCGGGGACACCCCGGCCTGATGTCCTGCTCACTTCCAGCGTCTCAAAGCGCCGGCGGAGCGCCAGCCCGCCGTGCGCGCTGTAGGCGTGTCCCCACGCGACAAAGCTCGTCAAGCGCGGGCTGCCTAAGGATGGACAGCGTTTTCAGGGGAGCGGACCGAGGA
>JBAUOG010000571.1:0-4751 GCA_049579625.1 Bryobacteraceae bacterium | reverse complement strand
CTCTTCAACCACGCGCAGTACACCGGCGGCTATTTGAGCGATGTAAATTTTAACAGCTTCACCGGAGCACGGAATGATCTGGTGCCGGGCGATCCGTTGTTCGGCCGATTCGATCAGTTCTACAGCAGCAACTCACGGGCAATCCAACTGGTCGCTCACTTTACGTTCTAGTCAAATGTGGCTTTGTGGAACAGGCTTCAACCTGTTGGCTTCTCACTGGCCTAGGTCGTTTCGAGAAGGGGGCCTCATCGCCCCCGCTCCCTCGCTCCGCTGCGCTGCAACTCACTGCGAATGTCCATCCAGATCTTGAAATAAGCCCATTCCGGCGGGGCGTTAGCCTCCTGAATGTGATCCGGCAGCAGAATCAGGTTCCCCGTAGAGAGCAAGATTTGGCGCACTTTTGGATTCTGCGTGAGCTTGGCACGAATGGCTTCGACAATCAAGCGATAGTGCTCGCCCCTGACCATGGATCGGTACGGGATGCGCCGTCCTTCAAACGTCACCCAGTCGATACCCATCTTGCGCATGTTGTTTTCGCCGATGTCGCCTGCGGCCTTTGCTTCGAAAGCCGTCATCTGCGCCACTTCCGCACGCGTATGTTGCCACGTTAGAAAGGACGCCTGTGCGCGAGGATCGTCGGGACCTTCCGGATACAGCATCATTTGCCAGAAGCCCTCCACGCTGGCGTAACGAACGCCGTGGAACGTGAACGGCGTAGCGGCAAAGTTAGAAAGGATTCCAAGTTCGTTGCGTTTCGAAAGAATCACTTCGCCGGGTTTGGCCGCCTGCGGGAGAATCTCCCAGTCTGGCTTGTGAGGGTCGATAACCGGCGCCCACCAGACGGCCGGATACTGGCCGGCGGACGCCAGCAGGAGCCACGGGGCGACTAGGCAGAACACGCGTCCGGTCTCATTTCAAATGACCGAAGTTGAGAATCGCGTTGAATACCAAGGCGTAGGACCCGATCGTCTCCCCGCGGTACACCGGGTTGTTGGCGAACAGCAGCACATTGCCCTTGCCGAAATGTGCCTGAACCACCGCCGGATGCTCCGCCACGGTATCGCCGTTTTCTATCAGGCCCGATAGAAGCAGGTCCTTCATTGCTGCGTAGTGCAGTATGACTTGGGGCCGGCATTCCGTCGGAATCAGGTACGGGTTGTTCCGTTCCTGTTCTTCGTTAAGAGGAGTGGCTTGCCACGCTTTCGGAGACGGCAAGGGCGGAGCCTTCTCAGCCGGCCGTCCTTCGGGAGTGTCTTCATCGTCCGGACCGCCGCGGCCGGTCGGCCGCTTATAATCCTTTGCCGTGGGGACATTGCGGTTCACGGTGAGATTACTTACGGTGAACGCAAGTCCATCGGCGCTATATAGAGGCACTGTCGCATCGTAGCCATACGCGACCGGATGCTTGTTATCCACCACGGCTGAATTCAGCACGCTGCCCACTACCTTCAGGGTTCTCCGAGGCGCTACGAAAACGCCCGGGGCCATTCCTTCGTCGATCGCGAACTGCGCCGTATCTTCCGACGTAATCAGCAAGCCACCTTGCTCGACGAAGGCCTTCAGATGGGCCACGCCCGCCTCGCCCAGGCCGGGGCGCGTGTCTTCGGTAGAGTCCAACTTGCCCAGGTTCGGTGTTAGCGGAGTATTTTGCCAAGGCAACGCGTTTCCCCACATCGGCAGCCCGCCGACAATCTGCTGCGTTGACGTTCGAGCCACGGGCGCGAAGATAATGACGTCGAACTTCGCGCGCAGGTCCACCTCTTTCGCTACAGTTTGCGTATTGATGTACGTGAATGGCACATGCAGCTTGTCGAACGCCATGCGCCACCAGCCTTCCGTTTGCGTGAAGAGCCAGGTGTGCATGAAGGCAATGCGAGGAGCCGCCGCCGGATGTGCCTTCACCGATGGCTGACGGCCCACGCTCACTGCTGCCAGATCGAACTGCTGCAGCAAGGGGTTCAGTTTGGAAGCATCAGCACGCGCGATGATCAGAGACCCCGGCCCGAACTTGTGTCCCTCGCTTTCGAATCCTTCCTCGCAAATCGACACGTCCGCGGAACCAGACAACGCATAAACCAGCGAAGCCAAGCTCACTTGAGCCGAGTTGTTCACAACGTAGAAGGGTCCGGCGCCGGCGTCGGGCGCCGCCACCTGGCTGAGGTCGGTGACGGGAGACATTGCCGCGGAAAGGATGCTCTGGTCGGTGACGCGCGACACCTTGGCATTGAACAGGTCGCCGAATGACCAGCCCGTATCGTCGTAGGGTTGTTTCTGGGGATCTTCCGGCGACCAGAATTGGCGGTCGAGCAGCGCATCGGCGGCTCGCGAAAAGGGCTGGTCCATTCGAATGACGAAGCTGCCCGCGGGGAGCGTTTGTGAGGTGGGTGGGGGCGGCGTGCTTGGCTTCTCTTCCGTTCCCTCCTTCTTCGGAGGCACCGGCAGTGCGACCGTCACCGCCTGTGTCAGCCGTTGTATCTCGACGTGCTGCAATGCCATCACCTTCAACAACTGCATCTGGCGGTTCGCATACCGTTCATCTAGCGCCAGCACGTACGCGGATGGCCCTGAATTCTGTGGCTTCTCAACTGAGCGTTTGCTCTTCAGGTAGAAGTTGTTCAGAAAGAACTTTCCATTGTGCGCGAAGTAAGAAAGGGTCGAAAGAAGCGCGGTCTCCTCATAGTTATTGTTGTCGCGCTGAGACCATAGGACCGTCGGATAAGGCGGATTGGGCCGATACCACGTGCGCGCGTACTGATCGGGCGATAACACCCGCTTTTCGGTGTCCGCGCCACCGTTGCCAAATGTTTCGTACAGCCGGCTGATCCCGTTATGCATGGCCGCCAGGAACATCAGGTACCCCGGGCTCCACGTATCGAAGTTTCCATGCGTGAACGCACCGGGCATCCCAAAACTCTGCATGCGAGCCATGTTGTCGGACGCGATCATCTGCCACTCGCCCGTGAGAATCGGATCGATCCACGAGTTATAAGGTCCATCGCCGACCGTATTGTCGTAAAGAAACGGAACGGACTCATGCAGGTCGTGAAGCACTTGCGCATGCCACTCCAGATACGTGTTCAGCACGTTCTTAGTCAAATCGAGCGTCATGCCCATCGCGTCGCGATTGTTGTCATGTGCTACGTAGTGGCCCCAGTACAGCAGCCGCGGCCAGTTCTGCCCAGGGTGTGCTTTGTGCCATTTGTAGATGTCGACCATCCGGTCGCGCCCATCCACCTCCACCACCGGCGTAATGAGTGTGATCATGTGCGAGCGAATGTATTGAAGGTACGGAGCATCGTCGACCGCCAGCCGGTAAGCCATCTCCATCAGTGCAGTGGGAGCACCGGTCTCCGGTGAATGGATGGTGCCGGTGATGTAGTAGACTGGATAGGATTGACTGATCAGCGCCTGCGCCTTGGCATCATCGAGTTGCAGAGTCCGGGGATCCGCGAGTTGTGCCAGCCGTGCGCCATTCTCTTTGACCTGCTTGAGCAGCGACTCATCTGCAACGGCCACGGCGATCATTTCACGCCCTTCTTCGGTGTGCCCGATTGTGAAAACCTTCACGCGCGGACTGGCGGCCGCCAGCATTCGAAAATATTTGTACACGTCTTCCGCGTACGGCAGCACGTCCGGCGCACCCGCGACGTCCCCTAGAACCTTCGCCGGGGTCGGAACGGTGTTCGATGCCGGGAGGTAATCAGTCAGAGGCGAATTCAACGCCGGCAAAGTGGTGTACTTTCTGATGTGCTCCGTGTAGGATTCGTCGATGGCCTGCTTGGGATCGCGTTGAAACGTTTCGTTGGCCGGAGTTTGCGCGCTGACGGAATACGGAATCAGAGCTAGGGTGAGGACGCTGAAGCGCCAGAGTCGCTGGTTCACGTTGAGTTTGCCTTTCGACGAAGAGCCGATTTGACTTTCAGACCAGTGTAGGACAGTGCATGTGGATCATCGGCCGACATTCCGTAGTCGGCGCCTATCCGCTTGCTGACGCGGGCGGCTCAGTGCTGAAGTTTCGCACGAAACTGCGGCTTACCGCCGCCACCAAACATCAAATATGGTTGGGTCGCTCGCTGGAACTCAGTTACAGCAGCCGCTTTAACACAACTTCAGCTCCCCGCCGTTACGCAGAAGGGGTCAGTATCCGTCCCTAACTAAGAAGGGAGAAGTTATCCAATGAAAAAGAACCTACTGCTGGGCTTCGTTGCCCTAACGACAACGGCCTTCGCCGCCACTAGCAATAGTCTGAAGGTCAATGTATTTCAGGATTCGGTCGTCGACGGCAAGACACTCAAGGCCGGCGATTACAAAATCTCGATGGAGAACGGAAACGCCGTCATCAAGCAAGGTAAGGAATCCATCGAGGTGCCTGCACGCGAGGAAACTGAAGCCAACAAATTCGCCCGCACCGAGCTGATTTACCAGGGCGACGGCAAGAATCTGAAGGAGATTGACGTGGCGGGGACGCACACGAAGATCATCTTTGAAGAGGCCACGGCAACGCATCAAGGCCAATAGATTGAACTCTGACTGTTAATCAGGACGGAGGAGGCGTGCTCTTCCAGCCGCCTCCTTTATTATGTCCGGTGGTGTGACAGGGAAAGCGGGCGACCGCCTACCTATGTTTATTGTCTCCGACTGGGAGGGTTAAAACCCTCGCCTTTAGGCGACGGCTTTTAGCGCGTGCGCGCCAGGTAAACTTCGGGGATGACGGAATACCGGCGTGGCGCGCACACTGTATTTGAAATCCA
>JBAUOG010000570.1:0-2774 GCA_049579625.1 Bryobacteraceae bacterium | reverse complement strand
CCAGCAGCACGCTGGGATATCCGGAGGCCTGCCTGTTGACCTGAGTAGGTCACGGTTTCCGGCAAGGGTTCCGAAGCTCCGTTGGAGGTAGCGTGGGTGCGATCTCCTCGACCGCCGTATCAAAGGAGCGATCATTCGCAGCAACGTAATCTGGCCCATTCTCCGGGTGTCATCCGCCCAGAACCCTGTCGATGAGTGACTTGGCGGTACAGCGCTGGTTGACGACGCGCAAGAGATCGCAACACCGATGAAATTGCGGGTAGGAGAAGCCCGAGCGCAGTTGTATCGAGCCATTCCGTTTGCTAGCTTGGCGTAGATGCCGGCGCCCGTTCCCGAACAACTCAGCAAGACCATTGAGACCCTTTACCGGTCGGAATCGGGCCGGGTTCTGGCGACGCTGGTGCGCCTCCTCGGAGATCTGGATCTCGCCGAAGAGGCCATGCATGAGGCATTCGCCGCCGCTCTGGAATTCTGGTCTCAGACTGGTATTCCGGACAAGCCACGCCCCTGGCTGATTTCAACGGCACGCTTCAAGGCCATCGACGTGATCCGTCGGCGCGCGCGCTTCGACCGGGCACAGAGAGATCTTGTTGCCCACATGGAATCGCGCGTCAACGACGCTCCGGGCGGAAATGGAGAGACCGGAGATGAAGAGATCGAGGACGATCGCCTCCGTCTGATCTTCACCTGCTGCCATCCCGCTCTGCCTCCGGAGGGACAGGTTGCGCTCACCCTTCGCGAAATCTGCGGCCTGACCACGGAAGAGATCGCCCGCGCATTTCTCGTGACGCCAGCGACGCTCGCCCAACGCATCGTACGCGCCAAGGCAAAGATCCGAGAGACGCCGATTCCATACGAGGTGCCGACGCCGCAGGAATTGCCGGATCGGCTGGACGCGGTGCTTCAGGTCGTCTATCTCGTCTTTAACGAGGGCTATTCGGCTGCGGCGGGAGCGGAAGTAACGCGAGCCGAGATCACCGGCGAGGCGATCCGACTTGGACGGTTGCTGGCCGGGCTCCAGCCGGAGCCGGAAGTCAACGGGCTGCTTGCCCTGATGTTGCTGCAGGAATCCCGGCGCGCGGCGAGGACCTCGCCGGCGGGAGAGCTGATTTTGCTCGAGCATCAAGACCGTGCGCTCTGGAACCGCGAACAGATTGCGGAGGGAGTGGGATTGGTGGAGAAAGCCCTGAGCTCGCGTCGCTTCGGCCCTTACACACTGCAGGCTGCGATTGCGGCCGTCCATGCGGAGGCGGAATCGGCCGCGGCGACCGACTGGCGGCAGATTGTTGCGCTTTACAACCAGTTAGTGCGAATTCGGCCTTCGCCAGTAGTCCGTCTCAATCGCGCCGTGGCAATTGCCGAGCGCGATGGTCCAGCGGCCGGTCTGACGCATATCGACGCGTTGTTGGAACATGGTGAATTGGCAAATTACTACCTGGCGCATTCAGCTCGTGCAGAGTTGTACCGCAGGCTGGGAAGGAACGCTGAGGCTCGGGCTTCTTATAAGAGGGCGCTGGCGCTGACCCAACAGGAACCGGAGCGGCAATTCCTGCAGGAACGGATTCGGCAGTTGAAATAAAAATTGGTGTCGCTGTCGATTTTCGGTTTCCCCAACGACTATAGGACAAAAGAACGATGAGCTGCGATTCCGGAGTGAACAGGAAACGAGTCATCGGGAACAAACCACAGAAAACAAGGAGAAACAGTCATGCCACAATATCTGGTCGCTAACTACCTCCCCGACGACTTTGACCCGTCCACCGTAACCGAGGCGATGATCGAGGAGATCCACGCGCTCAACCGCGAATTGATTGCTGCCGGCGTGAGGAAGTTCGCCTGCGGAATTTCCCCGGCCGCTAACGCGAAGACGCTGCGGAAGCAGCCCGACGGCAAGGTGCTCGTCACCGACGGGCCGTACACCGAGAGCAAGGAGCACATGGGCGGTTTCTGGATACTGGAATGCGCAGACCTGGAAGAGGCGCTGGCGTGGGCGCGCAAGGGCGCCATCTCCTGCGATGCGGTCGGCGAGGTGCGCGAGCTTCTTTTCTTCCCGGCTCCGGAACAAGGATCCGGCGGAAGCAAGTAAACAACCTGGTGCCGGTTCCACCGGTCCGTTATGAGGAGAAGAACAATGAAATACATCTGTTTGGGGTACTACGACAAAGGCAAATTCGAGGCCATGACTGAGGCCGAACGAAACGCCATGTTCGACAAATGCTTTGAATACGACGATCACCTTCGAGCCAACGGGCACTGGGGTGGTGGCGAAGCGCTTCAAAGCCCGGAAACCGCCCTAACCCTGTCTTGGAAGAACGGCAAAGTGGCAACGACCGACGGTCCCTATGCGGAAACCAAGGAACAACTCGGCGGCATTCTTGTCCTTGAGGCGAGGGACATGAACCATGCTGTACAGCTGATCGGCCAGCATCCGGCGCTGACATTTGGCACCATTTTCGAGATTCGGCCAGCTGGGGACATGAGCGAAATCATGAAGGCAAGCGAGCAGCGGCGGAGCCTGAACACTGCGTGCTGAAGACGGTCCTGCTTTGTCGCCGGCGGAATCGACGAAGCGGCGCCAGGCGCGGTGCACTCTCGGGGTGGCGCGTTATCCGGCCAATCTCTGCCTAATTTTGTGGGATGTTGAGTTTGCGGGTAAGCGAGAGGATTTTGGTGAGCCGGTTGGAAAGGCGATTCAGATGGCTTCGCGCAGGACCGTCGGGCAGAGTGCGGCGGAACATTTCCATAACATGTTGCGTGGTGCGCAAAGAGTCAAG
>JBAUOG010000569.1:0-3068 GCA_049579625.1 Bryobacteraceae bacterium | reverse complement strand
CCTTTCGTTCTGACGTATTCCATACGGCCCGTCTCTTCTTCAAGCCAAAGAAAGTTGGCGCCCGGCTGAAGACGAGCCTGCATGGCGGCTGTGGCCTGCTGGAGATAGGCAATCCAGGCGTCCTCCGTTTCCGGCTTGAGCGTAGCAGCACGAGTGAATGGAGAAACTGCGATCAGCAACAGCGCTCCACAACCAACCTGAGTCATGAAAAGGTGTCCATCCTTTCTGGTGTTGTTCATAGCAGGGTCAACTGGACCGGGCCGATGAGCGCCGTGAGACTCAGCCTGGTGTTCAAGATATCAGAGTTGCGCTCTGGCAGATCAGAGCGTGCTCTGGCAAAGCCCCGACCACTTGGAGCCCGGCACGGACTAGGTCCTAACGGGCCTCAATTCCCGAGCCAATTCGTGCAGATTGCCCCGCGAAGTTGGCCTGGGACGCGCAAGCGGGCGTGGTTGGCTTCCGATAAGGCTGGATAACGCCGTCTCCAAATGAGGGCAGCGGCTTCTGGCGCGCATGTCCCACAACGAGACTTCCACTGGGACTTTAGGGCGCTTCTGCGGTACAGCCGTTTCCCCTCAATTTGACTCGACGGCGACACCACGGTAATCTCCCACAACGCGCGTTTGATAAGATGCGAGCTGGCGCATTCAGGGCGCCGCCGTGTCCGCGGGAAGGACTGAGTCTCCCTGAATGTTTGCAGTTAGAATAGTCGATTTTGATGAACTCTTTTCTGCCCGAAAGCGGACACCGGGCGCAGCTGATCCGTATACGGACAGCCAGGAAAGGAGATCATTGTGAAGAAATCTCTCCCTACCCGCGTGCTCCCCAAGCAACCGGATCTCGATCAACTTAAACGTCTGGCGAAGGAATTGCTCGACGCAGTTCGTGCCGGCGAACCTGACGCCGTCTCAGAAGCCGCCGCGCGATATCCTGGCGCTGACCTACGGAAATTCGCCCTTCACGATGCTCAACTTGTGCTCGCCAGGGCGCACGGGTTCCATAGCTGGCCCAGACTCAAAGCCTATGTGAGCGGGGGCATGATCAGACCCCCGGAAATGGAATCCGACCTGGGGCGTGATGTCTGGGATACGATCACAGCCGCCGCGGCCGGCGACACACTTACGCTTCAACGCTTGATGAAGCGCGATCGCAGCCTGAGCCGTGCTGAATTCTTCTACACGCCGCCTATCCACTTCGCCGTACGAGAGGGGCATGCCGAAGCCGTCCGGATTCTGCTCGACGCGGGCGCTGCAGAAGCGGAATGGAACGGCTGTGACCTCGACGGCCTGATCGAAATCGCCAGGGACCGGAGTTATGAAGAGATCGCTCTGCTTCTCGATGAGGTCCGCAGGCACCGCAGGCCGGTTGCGCCGTCAGAAGGTCATCCCATCCATGCGGCCGCAGAGCGCGATGATGTCGAGCAAGTTCGCGACCTGCTGAATGGGGATGCGACACTCCTGAACCGTCGCGACGGCGGCGGGGGGACGCCGCTGCATCGGGCGGTGAAGGGCTCGGCACACGAGGCGACTGCGCTATTACTTGATCGTGGCGCCGACATTGACGCGACCGATGGCACAGGCTCGCAAGCCCTCGACCTTGCAGTATGGAGTCGGAGAGCGCTTGCGCCGACGAGTGGCGCTTTCCATACTGCCCGACTATTGCTGTCACGTGGTGCTACCTGTGATTTGACGATTGCTGCTGCACTCGGAGACCTGCATCGGGTCACGGCGCTCCTTAACCAGAACCCCGCCAGTCTGCGCGAAGTGCGTCAGAATGGGAAACGCGCACTATCCGCGGCCGTCAAATTCGGCCACCGCGAGATCGCGCGACTCCTGCTGGAACGCGGCGCCGATCCCAATTGGCCCGAATCCGACGCCCCCCGGGGCGCTTCCCTGCACGCCGCCGCCCGCGCCGGTGACCACGAGCTGGTGGAGTTGCTGCTCGCGCACGGTGCCGATCCCAACGGCCATGTGGACTCGGCGGGCAATGCCGTTTGCGCAGCGAAGACTCCCGAACTGCGGGCGCTGCTCATGGCGCGCGGAGGCACGCTCGATCCGTATGACCTGGTCTGGCTGGATGAGGACGACGAAGTCATTCGGCGCGTGACGGAGGACCCGGGTTCAGCGGAGTACGGCTGCGGCGGGGTATTTACGGCCGTATGCACGCGAGGGAAGCGCGATCTGCTGTTACGCCTGCTGGACGTCGGCATCCGCGTGCCGCCGGTTGTGACCGGGTGCCACAGCTACCTCCTCGAAAACACCGAGATGCTCCGTATCCTCCTCGCGACCGGGATGAATCCCGACTTGCCAACCTGGCAGCGACGGACCTTTCTTCATGATCTATGCTCTGGTGGCAAGCTCGGCCAGACGTCGGACGCCATCGAGCGCGCGCGAATCCTGCTAGATGCAGGCGCATCGATTTCAGCCAGAGACCAGGAGTACCGTTCTACACCGCTCGCATGGGCGGCCCGGACGAACATGCCGGAGATGGTCGAGTTTCTGCTCGCCTGCGGCGCACCCAGCAATCTCCCCGATGACCCGCCATGGGCCACGCCCCTGGCGTGGGCCGAGCGGCGCGGACACACAGAGGTCGCCGAAATCCTGCGGAAGCATGGCGCCTCCAGATAACCGAATCGGCCGGCGGCCCACTGCTAGTTGGCCGCGATGTCTGTCGCTCGATTCGACTTGACGAAAGCCGCGTCCGCTGTTTTCGCCCGTATGAATTACAGACGGGAGAGGCGAAGTTCTCTGAACCTGGACGATAGCGGCTGGATCACGCGCCATCCTTCACTACCTTTCAAAGACTTGGTTTGGCGTTGTCCGGAAGTGATTATGGGAGATGACTTCCGCGAAACGCCGATCACGGAAAACATCATGAGCAAGAAGTCAGCCAATAGAGCTTGATGCCCGGCCCCTTCGGAGGTAATGTTCATGTGGCTTCCGATATTGCCTAGGACCGTATCGGAAGCACCGCGGCCACGTGGAGGGATCGGCTGGAGCGCAACGGAAAGGCGTGGCCGCGGTGGTTTCGATACGGTGCGATGAAGGAAGCCTCTCCGGTTTGGCAGG
>JBAUOG010000568.1:0-2961 GCA_049579625.1 Bryobacteraceae bacterium | reverse complement strand
GCCTCGGACATCCGGCCCGATAGCCGAAGAGCGTGGCACAAGACAGCTTTCAGGGTGATTTGAACGGTCGCGTCAGTGCTGCTACCCTCGGCAAGGGCTAGGGCTTCTCGGATCCGTTCAACATATTCGTCGGCCGACCCGCCGTTCGCCAACACTCTCCCGTACGCCGCATTGATTAGCACGATTGCACGTATGTCATTTGAGGCGATGGCGAGCTGCAGTGCTTCTTCAAAAAACACCTCGGTATCATCGGCGAGAATTCCCTCGCGCCAACTATAATTCACGATCTGGCCACTGGCCATCATGCGCATGTAGTTTACTGTCGTAGACGCTGGTTGATCCAGCAGTAGTTCGCGTACCTTTTTCCAGATTCGCAACGCCTGGCTGGGGTCGTTGTCTCCGACCCAATAGGCCGCACGAATGTTTTGTTGCGCGGCTTTCATGGTCTCGCCGGCCTGCTCCAGGTGATAAGCCAGAAGCGCCGCCTGTTCGTTTGCCCGATCTTTGAAGAGTGTCTCCATAGCGCTAGCGACCAATCCATGGAGATCGCGGCGCCGCTCGTGCAACAATGACCGATAGGCAACCTCCTGAATCAGAGGATGCCGAAACGCGTGTAGCCCCTGGTCATAAGGCGGCAAGTCGTAAAGCAACTCAGCTTGTCTAAGACGCCAGATGGCTTCGGACAGCTCTTCGTGGGGTAGACTTGTAACGTGTTCTAGGATGGGCAGCGCGACTACACGGCCGATCACAGAAGCCGTTTCAAGAACATGCTTTGCGACTTCCCCGAGATGGTCGATGCGCGCCGCAATCACGGCTTGCACAGTGGTGGGCAACGGAATTGCATCGATACCACCTTTCAAGCGGTATGCGCCCTTCACGCCTTCGAAATCGCCGCGCTCGGCGATGGCATTGACAAGCTCTTCGAGGAAAAAAGGGTTACCCTGCGCACGTTCGACGATGCTCCGGCAGAGCAATACCAGCGAAGAATCCTCGCCAAAATGCTCATGCAGCAGTTGGAGAGCCTGCTCTGTGGCCAGGGGAGGCACGCCGATCTGCCGATAGTGTGTTCGCTGCATGAAGGGTGCCACGAAGCCTGGCCTGAAATTAACCAAAAGGAGCGTCGTGGTCCCTACTACAGCGTCGGCCAAAGCTTCGACGAACTCTTCGCTGGCTGCATCGATCCAATGCAAATCCTCGATCAAGACAACGGTGGCGCCGTCGCGGGGGCTTGCGTGCGCGAAAGTTCTGATGAAATCCAGTAGCTCTAACTTCCGCGCCTTGGGAGGGAGATCCGGTGCTGCGCAAGCAGAATCTGCCAACCCTAGAAACTCGAGCAAGAGGAGCTGCGCCTGCTCGGAGGACGAAAACGCGGCAAGTCGGTCGATGACGCGGCGGCGCGACATCTCGATGGGATCCTTGGCATCGATGCCAAAGAAATCCCGTAACAATTCAAGCACCGGCTGAAAGGGCGTGGCCCGTCCGTGGGCCAGTACGCGCCCTTCGAAGACGCGAATGCCTCTGCGTCGGCAGCTTTCGGCGAATTCGAAGCATAGTCGGCTCTTGCCAATGCCGGCTTCTCCGGCGACCCCGACCACCCGGCCGTCGCCCTTAAAGGCAATAGCCAGCTCAAGTTCGAGAGCAGCAAATTGGTCGTTTCGCCCGATGAGCGGGCTTAAACGCCGTCCGCTTCGGAATAGTTCACTCGCAGGCGCGTTCTTCAGCCCCGTTACTTTGAATGTCTCGACTTGTGCGGCGATGCCCCGAATTGCTTGCGGGCCAAGTGCCACGACTTCCACGAACTGCTTGGCCGCGGCGTAGGTGTCGCCGGTAATGAGGATGCAGCCCTCATCTGCCATCTGCTCCATGCGATTTGCGAGATGCACGTTCGCGCCTGCAGCGTCGTAGGTTTGGTAGATACTGTTCTCGACGGTCTGCACGACGACTTCGCCGGTGTGGAGGCCAACGCGGATCTGCAGGTTTGAATCGTCAAGCCTTGCGATAGCGTCCTGCATGGACAACGCCGCCAGACAACCTCGGACAGCGTGGTCCTCATGCGGTCGCGGCGCCCCGAAGAGCGCCATCACCCCGTCGCCTTGCGTCTTAGCGACGATGCCGTCGTAACGATGAACGGCATCCTTCATGAGACTAAGCACGGGCTCGAGACGCCGCATGCCCAGTTCGGGATCGCCCAGGCTGTCAATCAGGCTTGTCGAATTCCGGATATCGGCAAAGAGCAGCGTGAGGTGTTTGCGTTCTCCGCCTTTGTTGCTTAACGACCGGAGTATGCGTTGCGAAGATTGATCGAGACTTCCAGATGCTGCCAACGTGAGAGGGGCACTGCATCGTCCACAAAATCGACTGGTCGCTCCATTGATGTGGCTACAGGCGTCGCACTTGATTCCGAGGGGCGCACCGCAGTTTTCGCAATAATCGTTGCGGGCCTTGTTCTCGCCTCCGCACCGCGCGCATTGCATTACCCAGCCCCTTCAGTCGCTGAGACCGCCAATTAACCTGCAGCTGAGCATAGCTCGGGATGGAGCACAATTCCATCAAAGCAAGCCCACTGCGGATCCGATTGAATACGGCGAGGGTTCGGGGTGCCTATCCAATGCCGGGTGGTTGCCCATTCCGAGGTTCGGACGTCCTGGAACTTGTTTCTGGTCACCGTGTTTTTGAAGTCCGATCTCAGGGTGACGATGTCTGCTTTGGAGCCGTTAGCGGACTCAAATGAGACATCACGCCATGTCCGAGTTGTGCCATGTGTGGACGGCTCCGGATTGGCAAGAAGAATCTTCACGTCGCAGGCTTGGTCGGTGCTGCCATGTGTTCGGCCTGTAGGTGCGGTTCACATGACCGCTGACCATACTGCCCTCCGCGGATCAGGTCCCGGTCAAAACCGCGCATTCGATGATGCGGTGGCACTAATGGGTTGTCCTGATCGCCGGATCGACCGGCTCTGCA
>JBAUOG010000567.1:0-2458 GCA_049579625.1 Bryobacteraceae bacterium | reverse complement strand
AGATCCATACCCGCCCAGATATGTCGAGTACACAAGCGCGTTTCCAGCTGCATTCAGCCCGAACGCAAACGCACTCTCAAAGGCGCCAAATGTCAGTTGTACAGCATTGACCAGAGGGAAATCCGGGGAGGTTGTTTGGCCGGTTCCCACCAGGTTCCCATTCGTGTCTACTGCGATACCTCCGAGGGAGTCAACCTGCGATCCTCCTATATAGGTTGAGTACAAAACCGTTTTCCCAGTCGGGTCGAACTTTGCGACAAATGCATTCGTCTGTCCAAGGATCCCCGCCTGCACGGCGTTCAGAACCGGAATGAAGTTGTCGTTCGTGTATCCGGCCATGTAAATGTTCCCGGAACCGTCTACCCCCATCGCATCGACAGTGGGATTGTTGCTGCCGAAATAAGTCGCATACACCAGGGTCGGGTCGATCACTAGTGGCCGCGCTTTGTCGTAATCGGCCAGATGGAATCCAACCTCATTTCCGTCCCGCAACTCATATCCACTGCGGACGCGCATCCGTCCGCCGCTGCCTTCCTGGTACACCTCAGGCAGCTTCAAAGACAGTGATCCGCCCGCCATCTGTACTCGCACGTCTCCGTTCGCATCCAGCGCCAAGTTCTGCGCGCCTTCGAACCGCATCGCGATTCGGCTGGAGTCGGCGCGCGGCCGCAGTTCCAAGTCGTATTCCAACCGTCCTTGCCTCCCGTACCAGAGCACGTCGACGCCCGGATACACATCCTTGTAGCGCACTCGGCTGTAAGTGGGGACGTCTTGCAGCCAGCCCTTCGGATCGCGTCCTACAAGATAGTTGACCTTGCCCGGGAGCGCATCAAGACCCGCTGACACCGCCGTAGCATCGGCACCCAAAAACACGATGCGCAGCTGTTCGTGGCTTAATCCAACGCGTACATCGGCCGCGCCGACGGACACCCGGTACCCGTTTCCGCGCGCCATCCAGCGCGTGTCACCGCTTGTGGCTTGCTCAAACGAGAGTGGAACCCGACTGGCAGCTGTGATCGCCGGACGGCGGTCCTCCGCGGTGGCTCCCATCAGACCACCGACCATGCTTGCGAAAGCAATGTATCCGATAATGCGCATGGCACCTCCGCCGCATAAAATGGGGCGGGCGGCTTGAAGTGCGATACACCTCGTGCCGAGACTGGCACACCGCATTTCTGCGTGTTCGAGTCTGTTTATGTATCGGTCGGAGCGTCAAGTTGCCTTAGGACGCGACATCTTCAATTTCAAATAGCAAGTGAAATGGGCGCCTCGGCTATTGCCTCTCCACGACGAAGACCGGTGCCCGCAAGAGCGAGCCCAAGGACCCGGATGCCGCCAAGTCGCCCAAGTAGCCGCCAGACCGCGCGAAGGAAGCAAGACACCCAGGTCGTCGCGGCGCTCCCAACCGACGGAGGGCGTCACGCCCTGCGAGATCATGCTGTCCATGGTTTGGCAGAAACACACCCTTCATGCCTTCATGGCCGGCGCGATGAAGAAGGCTGGCTACTAGGTCGAGTCCTTCAGGCCGAAGAGGGAGAACGGACCTACCGCATCAGCTGATTTAAGACGAGAGGCCGGGCGAACTGGTGTTTATAGAGCAATGCCCGCGCATCGCTCAATCACTGCTGCAATCATCGCTCTCTCCTATCCGCCGTGAAGAGCACGATCCGCGCCTATGCCAAGTTCGTCTTACTCGGGCCTAACGCACCACTTGGGGATTCCCGCACGCAGATCCAGCCAGTTTCGTTTCCGAGCTCACACCAGTACCCAGTCCGGCCGATCTCTTCACGACCCCCAAATTCTCTCCCATTTTCATCCCCCGGGGTGCACGGCCAGCCGCTCATAGATGATTCGTTTTCCCAGGTCAGATCGGACACGCCGTCCCCACTAATGTCGCCGGCAGCTCCCACCCGCCACCCGGCGATGCCTCCGGTAACCCAGGCCGAGGCCTGATGGAGGTTGCCTTGTGGCGGAATTCGCGGAGCAGGGTACACGGGTTGACCGCGTTGGCGGTCGGGCAGTGCCAAGAATAGGTGTTGCCGGCAACGAGTATTCCGCCCGGACCCCCGGCCAGCGATGCCAGGTTACCGTTCTTACCACCGCCCAGGTAGGTGACAAACCCGAACACGCTGCCGTCGCTGCTCAAACTCGCCACGAAGGTACCTTCGCCTCCGCTATACACCCCTACAACCACGCCTTTGGTCACCGGCAGGAGGACGATCTCATGTACCCGCCGAGGTCAGAATACGCAACCGTTCGTCGTTCAGTCCGACCTCGACATCGGCCGTGCCCACGGCCACCCGGTACCCGTTGCCGCGCGCCACCCACCGGGTGTCGCCGCTCGTAGCTCATTCAAAGGAGAGGGGAACCTGATCCCTCGCGGTGATTGCCGGACGTGATCTTCCCATGAGAACACCAGCCAGGCTCGCAAGATTTACCCAGCCGCACGCCCCTGTCG
>JBAUOG010000566.1:0-3073 GCA_049579625.1 Bryobacteraceae bacterium | reverse complement strand
CTCGCGGGCTGCCGGATCGCATTCCACCGCGCGATCGAAGATGGCCTTTACCTGCTGCCAGCGTTCCGGAGTCATCCCGATCTCGCAGTCGCCAGATTCTGGTGAAGCCAAGCCTTGGCCGATCTCCATTCGCGTTTGATGGTGACGGGAGAGACGCCCATAACTTCCGCCGCCTCCTCGACATCCATTCCGGCGAAAAAGCGCAATTCCACCAGGCGGCTCTGGCGCGGGTCGATCCGTGCAAGCCGATCGAGCGCCTCGTCAATCGCGATTACGTCTTCGAGTTTATCCGCGGCGATCAGGAGTTCCGCGTCGATCTGCACCTTGCGCGCTTCGCCGCCGCCGCGCTTGTCGGCATGCCGCCGGCGTGCACAATCCATCAGGACCTGGCGCATGGCGTGAGCGGCATGGGCAAAGAAATGCGCTCGATTCTGCCAAGGTCCCTGGTCGCCGGCGGCAAGGCGCATATAAGCCTCGTGAACCAGCGCGGTGGCTTGCAGAGTATGACCTGGGCGTTCCTGCCGCATGTACGACCGGGCCATACGTCGCAGTTCCTTGTAGATTAGCGGAACCAGTTGATTGGCAGCATCCTGATTCCCCCCGCGGAGTTGAGCGAGCAGCCGGGTTACGTCAACCCCAGGCGCAGACATGAGTTTCTTTCTTGGGCATTGTATCAGTTATGTCCGGCGGAGATCAGTTCTCTGTGGTGAGTCAGTCTCTTGTGGTGAGTCCTCTGTGGTGAGCTCCAGTCGGGGTCGGTTTGAATGTTCGGAGCAACGTTTGCCGCGCTCATGAACGGCGGGTTAATTACGGTGGCCTCGCAGTCTGGACGGGGGCTGCCGTTCTTGGGGACGCTGCCAGCGAGCCTTGTAGCTGCGGGCGATGGTAAGTGCGGGAAGCGTGAAGTTATTCGTCAGAAATTTGAACCTCTTCCTGGTTTCCACGTCAAGATAACTGATGCGCCGTAACACATCGGGGTACGCCTTCGCCGAATCGATTGCGGTTAGGAGTACCGTATGATCGGATCGAACGCCAGTGGTCTTGTCCACTGGATGCGAGTAGCGGGGCTGGAGAAGAACGTTGGATTGGTGCGGACGACGAAGAAGGCTGCGCTGAGCGTGAAGACGTAGAGGCGTTTGAAATCCACATAACCGCGGTCCGTGACATAGAACGCCCCGGCCTAGGGCAGAATTTCGTCGAGGACGTTGACGTCGAGTACTTTGCCGTTGGTAATGCTGATAAACGTGGGGTACTGCCGTGCAGGTCGAGCAGCGTATGCATCTTGACAGCGCCTTTGCTCTTGCGGAACTTCGCCCACGGAAATAGCGAAAGGCACAAGTCAATGGTGGGCGAGTCCAGCGCGTAGAGGCCTTGATCCAATTCGACGCCGATTGGGTCGGATACGTAGAGCGGCCGCGCGAGACGAATCAAGACCTGAGCGAAGTCGGCATAGACGCGCCAATCATGCGAGTCGTTGGCGTTGGCCAGCGTGGAGCGTGACACCCGCCCGTGAAAACCCATATGGTAGAGCTTGCCGCCGAGGGACCGCAGGCACGCCTCTATGTCACGAAGGCCATCCCGATAAGTGAGTTGGGCAAAGGCCATCGACAGATACTGGGCCCAACAAGAGAAGCCTCGCGGCCGGGGCATCTCCGCCGTACCGAGCGACACAACGGCGAAACTCGCGATCCGGCAGACCACGAGACCAACCGATACGTCCGGATCGGGCTCCGCGAGTATGAGTGGCTGCGCCGGATGGGCCGCCGGGCAAGGCCCTTGCAGATCGACGCGCTGAAAACGCGCCAAGTGCACCCGCGTCCGGGCCGTTCGCGTTGCGTATTGGCGCCAGCAAAACGGCGCCCATCGGAAGAGCCAGTCGATTGGCCGCGTCCTGGTGTCCTCGCGGAGTGGGCGAGCGGCAGCGTCAGGTTATCGCCGGACGCGGACATGGGCACCTGCATAAGGGGGGATTACATGCCAACGTCCTGCCTGGAAGCCAATTACGAGGTGAGGCGAAAAACCCTGCGGCGCGAATTTGATCCCTTCTTCCGTTACCCTGCGCCTTATAGGATGAAACCGCTAAAACGGGATCAGAAAGGAGACCTCACATGTTCATTGAAGAACTCGAAGTCGTTGCTCCGGCGGCAGACCCAAACGCGGTATACGGTTTTTCCCTATTTGCAGTGGTCATATTGGCTGCCGTTTTTTGCTAGTTGGTTTCCGCCCTTAGTTTTTTCCGCTTGCGGATAGGCCTTGTTGAGAGGCGTAACCGAGAGCTATCTAACAACGTCCGACTAACACTCCGTGCTGCGCCATCAATGGCAACCGCAGCACGGAGATCGAGGTTCTAATTTATGACAGCGACCTATCCGTACAAAAGTTCTAGCATTCAACTCGATCTGCCTCAACCTGATCCCGAAACCAGGCTGGTTCTTAACCACGAGACCAACCGGTACGTCCGGATCGGGCTCCGCGAGTATGAATGGCTGCGCCGGCTGGACGGCCGGGTAAGCGCGGCGGATCTCCCTGCCCTGTTCGACCGCGATCAGCCCTTTATCGAAGAACTCCTCCGGCGCATGGCGGCTGCCAAACTTGTTTGTTTCAGCGATCAGCCAGTGCAACTAGACCCGGCCCGGCCGCAGAATCAGCCCCAGCAAGCGGCGGTGCGGCGGTTCGAATGGACACACTTTGGCCAAATACGCCTGCATATTGGCCAATGGCACGGATTCTTTGAGCGAATCGCCCGCTCCCGGTCTCTTACGAGCAAGCCTGCCGTCGCTTTAGGAGCGGCGATTTCAGTGTTCGGCTTTGCGTTTGGCCTTCGAATCCTCCTGATCGCGAATCTCCCGTCGCTTCTGCAAACCTTTGTATGGCAACCGTGGGACATCGTCGCCATCGTCGCACTTGTGTTTTTCAGTACGGCCATCCACGAAATGGGTCACGGCGTCGTTTGTACCTACTTCGGAATACCGGTTCGCGGCGTTGGCGTCATGGTGTTCTATCTCCAGCCGGCAGCTTACGTGGACGTAACGGATTCCTGGCAACTGAAGAACCCCTGGCACAGAGTTGCGAT
>JBAUOG010000565.1:0-1807 GCA_049579625.1 Bryobacteraceae bacterium | reverse complement strand
TGAAAAAGGCGGAAAACCGCTCCCTGACGGTCACGGCTCCGAAGCGCCGGTGTTTGTTTGTAATGAGTTGCAGATTCCCGATAGTGAGCGGGTGAAGTGGAGGCGGCCTTTTTCAGCAGCCTGCTAGACAGGCTGCGAAATGAAGGATTGGTTAATGTGCATCGGGAAGGGACGTTTCTCCGTTACTCCGCCGACTCCCACGCACTACGGGAGTTGTTGAGCTTTCTCTATGCCGAGTGCTGCACCAGGAATAAAGCGATCAAGCCCGAGTTGATCGGACGAACTAACAAGTGACGAAAGAGGAAACACGAATGGCCGAGAACACTGTTGGCATCAAAGACGCGGTTAAAGAGAGATATGGACAAGCAGCCCAGGTGGTTGCCGAGGGCAAAGCTGCGATCTCGTGCTGCTCCTCAGCTTGCTGCGATGCAGATATCGATCCGATCACCTCAAACCTCTACGCGGCCGAAGAAACGGCACACTTGCCTAAAGATGCGGTGCTTGCATCCCTGGGCTGCGGCAACCCGACGGCGCTGGCGCAGCTCAATCGCGGAGAAACGGTACTGGATCTGGGCTCAGGGGGCGGCATCGACGTGTTGCTCTCTGCCCGGCGCGTGGGTCCGGCCGGAAAGGCGTACGGCCTCGACATGACCGACGAGATGCTTGCGCTTGCGCGGGAAAACCAGCGCAAGGCCGGTGTTGAAAATGTGGAGTTTCTCAAGGGCGAAATCGAGCATATTCCCTTGCCAAATGACTCGGTGGATGTTGTGATCAGCAACTGCGTCATCAACCTGTCAGGCGACAAAGACCGCGTGTTGCGTGAAGCGCTCCGGGTGTTGAAGCCAGGCGGCCGCTTCGCGGTGTCCGACGTTGTGGTCCGCGGTGATGTTCCTAAGGAGGTCCGGCGCAGCGTCGAACTATGGGTCGGTTGTATCGCGGGCGCGCTGGAAGAGTCCGAATACTCCGAAAAGCTGTCTTCCGCAGGCTTCCAGCAAGTGGAGATCGAACCAACTCGCGTCTACCAGGTGGACGACGCACGGGCGTTCCTGTCCGGTCAAGGAATCGATGTGGACGCGATTGCACCGCAGATCGACGGCAAGTTCATGAGCGCCTTCATTCGCGCGCGGAAGCCGGCCGGTCCGTGCTGCGACGCCTCGTGCCCCTGCACCGCGACGTCAGTCAAGTAGCCTTTATGTCAGAAACTGCACAATCATTTGCGCCGACGAAAACCTCAGCAGGTCTAAGCGTGTTCGAGCGCTATCTCTCCGTTTGGGTCGCGATCTGCATGCTGGCGGGGGTGGCCCTCGGGAAGTTTCTGCCGATCGTCACCAGCACTCTCCGGCGCTTAGAGCTGGGCAGCGGCAGTCAAGTCAACCTGCCCATCGCGGCGCTGATTTGGCTCATGATCACCCCCATGATGATGAAGGTGGATTTTGGCTCGATCCGCAACGTCGGTAAACGGCCGGGCGGCCTTCTGATCACGCTTCTCATCAACTGGATCGTCAAGCCCTTTTCCATGGCGTTTCTTGCCTGGCTCTTCTTTCGGCATGTCTTTTCTATCTGGATCGCTCCGGCCGAGGCCGACCAGTACATCGCCGGCTGTATTATCCTCGCCGCTGCTCCCTGCACCGCCATGGTGTTTGTGTGGAGTCAACTCACCAAAGGAGACCCGGCCTACACCTTGGTTCAAGTGTCTGTGAACGACATAATTATGCTGTTTCTCTTCGTACCAATCGTCCAATTCCTGGTGGCTGGGGCGTCGAGTCTCACGGTACCCTTCCAAGTGCTTCTGGTGTCCGTCCTGGTC
>JBAUOG010000564.1:0-8038 GCA_049579625.1 Bryobacteraceae bacterium | reverse complement strand
ATATCGCCACTTTACTGACAAAGAAGCCGCACGCGGGGATGGACTTACTGACGGTTCTGGGCCGCCAGTTCCATGCCGCCCAAAACCTGGTGCGCATCCGGGCGGCCCGCAATCCGAATGAAGTGATTGAGGAAGACACGACTTTTGGCCAGCAGGTTGCCGATAGTGTGGCTCGCTTCGGCGGCTCTTGGTCTTTTATCATCTTATTCGGCGTTGTCCTTGCGATCTACACGCTGATCAACATTCTGTTGGGGCAGAAGGCCTGGGATCCGTATCCGTTTATCCTTTTGAACCTGTTCCTGTCGATGCTCGCGGCGATCCAGGCTCCGGTCATCATGATGAGTCAGAACAGGCAGGATCAGAAGGACCGCGTGCGCGGGGAATTAGACTTCGAGGTGAATCGCCGGGCAGAGACCGAGATCAAAGGTCTGTCGAAGAAGATCAATCTACTGGCCGAGCAGATGGCGGACATTCAGGAACTGATCCGCGAGCAGGTCTTGCGGCAGTTGGGGAGCGGCGCAGGGTACCCGGAAAAGTAGGCGTCTGAAGCACGTTGTCAGGGCGGTCTTAGGCAACCGGCGCGGGCCAGCCCGCCGCTCCACCTCGTTAGGTCATGTCGCTGTAAACTCCCATCAGCTTGCGGAGATCTTCGACATCTTGCGGCCTGCAGTTCATCAGGGGCGGGCGCACGGGGCCGGCCGGCATGCCGAGGATCTCCATGGCTTGTTTCATCACGGCCACTTCGTATCCTCGCATTCGCTCACGGAGAGCATAGAGGGGATTGACGTAGCGATGCATCAGGTGATTGAGACGGTCGAAATCGCGCTGGAGGCCGGCCTCGGCCAATGCCAATGAGAGCCGCGGGCTGATGTTGGAAATACTCGACGTGTAGGCCTGGACACCGATGGCAAAATAGCCCGGCACAGAGTCGTCTCCGAGACCGCCGAACCACGCCAAGCGATCGCCGTTGTATTCCATGATGCGCTGGTAGCGGCGCATGTCACCCTGGCCGTCTTTCCATCCCGCCAGTGTCGGGATGCGGTCCGCTACCCGGGAGACCATCTCGGGCGTAAAGGTCGCCCAGTCACGGCTGTAGACCATCAGCGGAAGTGCGCTGGCGCTGCCGATGGCCTGATAGTAGGCGAACAGACCTTCCTCCGGCGCGCCGACATAGTAGGGAGGCAACGCAAGCAGGCACATGGCGCCCGCGCGTTCAGCGCGCCGGACGATCTCCAAACCGATTGGCGTATTGAAGCCAACGCCAGCGACTACGGGCATTCTTCCATTCACGGCCTCGACTGTGGTGCGAACCACCTGCTCGATCTCATCGACGGTTAGAGAGTAGAGTTCCCCCGTGCCTCCGGCGGCGACAAGCGCGCAGAATGGATAGCCGGCCATGTCGTCCACATTGCGGCCCAGTGCGTCGAGATCCAGAGAGAGATCGGCACGGAACGGAGTCAGGGGAAAGCCGAAGACGCCGTGAAGTCCAGCGACGAGGGGAGATGGGATCGGTTGCATGTTTAGAGGGAGTCCTTCGACAATTTGGCGCCAGGCGCTACCAGCGCGTACTTGCGGCGAACCAAAGTCAGATAGCTGGCAATTCCAACGAAGATAAAGAATAGATTCGCCAGCATGGGCGCTTGATAGCCTCCGGTAGCTTGCTTGAGCCATCCGGTGACGATGGGCGCCACAATGCCAGGTACATTCGCTGCCATGTTCTGGACCGCCGCGAGACGTGCGGGGGGCGCGCCGGGTAGCATTGCCGGAGTCAGAGCCCACAGATTCCCCGTCGCCAGTCCCAGGCCGCTGAGTGAAAAAACCGCGAAGAACAGCGCCACATTGTTGGACGGAGCGGCAGCCCCGATCATCTCGGTAGAAGCCACCAGAAAGCCGGCAATGATGAACCAACGGCGCGTGCGAATGGGATCAGCGCCCCGGCGAATGATAATGTCTGACACGTATCCCGCGCCGGTGGAAACGATGGCGAAGCCCCAGTAGCCAAAGCCCGTGAACCAGCCGGTCGAGTTGAGTGACAGCCCGCGCTGCTCGGCGAAATAGGAAGGCAGCCAGGTCAGGCAGAAGTAATTGTAGTAGTTGTAACAGAACGAGCCAATGATGATGCCGATCATGGCGCGGTTGAGAAGCAGTTCACTGAAAGAGATGGCTGGAATGTCCGGCCGCTTCAATACAGCGGCTTCCAGTTCCCGGTCGTTGTCGCGGACGATCAGCATCCAGGGTAAGATCCAGATCAGCGAACCGAATCCCATCACAATGAACATGGCCCGCCAACCGTAGGTAAACAGCAGCCACGCGATCAGCGGAGCGCCAATGGCCGGACCCGCTTTCGCCGATGCCTGATAAAGCCCCATGACGAAGCCGTGGTTTTCCTGTCGGAAGTTCAGGCGAAGCCAGCGCATGCCCGCCGGCGTGTTCACGGCTTCACCGGCGCCCAAGAGCAGTCGCAAAGTAAACAGCTGCGCGAACGTTCCACACCAGGCGGTCAGTCCGGCGAGTATGCTCCACACCGCAAGGCCAACCGCGAACGGACGCTTCACGCCATACCGGTCAACCACCCAGCCGGCTGGAATCTGCAGCGCGGCGTAGGTCCAGAAGAAGGCTGAGTTCAGCAAACCGCGCCCGCTGTCGGTGAGCCCGAAGAAGCCCTTGAAGTCGCGATCGGTTAAGGCGAAGGAGAGGTTTTGCCGGTCGAGATAGGCAATGATGAACGCGATGCAAAGAAGGCCGACGATCGCCCAACGTCGCAAGGTCTCGCGAGGGCTTTCGAGCGACCCAGACAGCGGCCCGGAGACCGAGCTGGCCCGATTAGTCATCAGCTCGCCCTAGTAGAATCGCGGGCAAGTGCACGTGTCTTGAAGCGAACGGGTTATAGAGGCTTCCGCGATCCATGATTAAATCCAGAATGCTGACGCTATCATCGCGTTACCACTGCGGTCAATAGCCGCGTTGCGGGAACCTGCGGCGGCCGATTGATACTGGAAAAACCTGCATGCGAATCTCCTCCTTGAAGCTTCACTCAATTGCTATAGCCGACCCGCCGCTGCGGAGTTCCTACGGTCTGCACGCGCCGTGGGCGCTACGGACCATTGTCGAGCTTGAAACAGACGACGGCATCCGGGGCATCAGCGAAACCTACGGTGGAGATAGACCGCGGGAAGCGCTGGAAGCGGCTCGTCCGGTGGTTATTGGACGAGATCCATTTCAGCTGGCGGGGCTGTACGAACAGATGTGCGCGGATCCGGCGCGCGGGAGATACGCCGGCGGTGATCGCAGCCAAACTTGGCTGGTTCCGGGGGAGAATCCACTCGATCAAAACAACCGCACGTTTGCCGCCGTCGAGATCGCGTGCCTCGACATCATTGGGAAGGCCGTCAACCAGCCCGTGTGTGAGGTCATCGGCGGACGTGTGCGCGACCGGGTTCCCTTCTCCGCCTATTTGTTCTACAAGCACCGTGGGGGCGGCGGCGATGGGAGATATGAGGACGAGTACGGCGAGGTGTTGGATCCGCAAGCAGGAGTGCGGGAGTGCCGGCAGATGGTAGAGCAATACGGATTCCGCGAGATCAAACTGAAAGGCGGAGTGCTGGATCCCGATCAGGAGATTGAAACGATCCGTGCGCTGCGTGCGGAGTTCGGGCCCGCATACCCGCTTCGGATTGATCCCAATTGCGCCTGGTCGGTGGATACTTCGGTTCGGGTGGGAGAGTCGCTGCGTGAGGAGCTCTCGGGTGAAGGGTACCTGGAAGATCCTTGTCCGGACCTGGCTGGCATGAGCGACCTGCGACGAAGGTTGCGCGCCAAAGCCGTTGAGACGCCGCTGGCCAGCAACGTCGCGGTGACGCAGTTTGCCGACATTCCGCGGGCGCGAGACTTGGACGCCGTGCAGGTGGTTCTGTCAGACCCGCATTATTGGGGAGGAATGCGACAGGTACTGCATTTGTCTCATCTGTGCGGCGTGCTCGGCATGGGGCTTTCGATGCATTCAAACAGTCACTTGGGAGTCAGCCTCATGGCGATGACGCATGTGGCCGCCGCCTGCCCGAACCTGACGTATGCCTGCGATACGCACTATCCGTGGCAGACCGAACGGGACGAAGTGATCGCGGGCGGACGCGTGCGCTTCAAGGACGGTGCGGTGGAGATTCCGGCGAAGCCCGGGCTGGGCATTGAGTTGGACTACGACCAGGTGGCGCGCGGATGCGAACGGTACGAGAAGATTCCGTATCGCAAGCGAGACGACGAAGCGGAGATGCGGAGGCACGTTAATCAGAATTGGAAGCGGGTGCTGCCGAGGTGGTAGAAAGGCTTAGCGGCAATCGATGAAAACAAAACATCCAGCACTGAACCGCGCGCATGCCCTCCGCCTCGGAGCCAGCAAACGGATTCCTGCCCGTGCTATTCAAGGCCTACGTTACGGGACCAGGGTTGAACGGTATCAAGGCGTTGCTGAGGCCCCAGTGGTCGGCCCAAGTCTTCTTGCGTCCACTGGCGACATCGAGGATGAACTGGAAGATCTCCCAGCCTACCTGCTCTATTGTGGCTTCACCCGTTGCAATCCGTCCGGCATTGATGTCGATCAAGTCGTGCCACTTTTCCGCCAATGCCGTGCGCGACGAGACCTTGACAACCGGCACTAAAGCCAAGCCGTAAGGACTGCCTTCGCCGGTCGTGAAGATGTGGAGATTCATGGACGCGAGCTGCTGAGTGCCGCAGATAAAATCGCTGGCGGGTGTTGCGGCAAAGACGAGGCCTTTGCTTTTCGCTCTCTCGCCGTGGCCGGCAACGGCCGTGATAGCTGTGCTTCCCGCTTTGGCGATGGAGCCCAAGGCCTTCTCCACCACGTTTGCTAAGCCGCCGCGTTTGTTGCCGGGCGTGGGATTGGCGCTACGATCAGCTCCGCCTTTTCGCAGATATTCGTCGTACCAACGCATCTCCCGCACCAGCGCTCTACCAACGTCTTCATTCACAGCGCGAGGGGTCAGCAGATGGACGGCGTCGCGTACTTCGGTGACCTCCGAGAAGCAGACCGTTGCTCCGGCACGGACCAGCAAGTCAGCGGTGACACCGACTGCAGGGTTGCACGTTACGCCCGAGAATGCATCGCTACCGCCGCATTGCAGTCCTACTGACAGTTCGGAAGCGGGACAGCTTTCGCGCCGGCGCCGATCGAGCTCGGACAACTTCTTCCCGACCGCGCGCATGATGGCGGCCACGCTTTCTGCGAAGCCCCGCTCATCCTGCAATCGAATGAGGTTTCCGTCGGAGAAGACCGGGAAATCCGAACTGAACAAACGCTCGGGCTGCAACTTCTCGCAGCCGAGACTCACTACCAGTGCCTGTCCGGCCAAGTTGGGATTCAGACTTATGTTTCTCAGCGTGCGAATGGGGATGGCGGCGTCCGGAACATCGATCGCGACACCGCATCCGTAGTTATGAGTGATCGCCACAACATCATCAACATTGGCGAAGTGCGGCAACATCTCCGCCTTGATACGGCGAACGGCATAGTCGACGGTCGGCGCGACACATTGCACCGTCGTAGTGATGCCGAGAATGTTCTTGGTTCCAACTGAGCCATCGCGATTGCGAAAGCCCTGAAATGTGTAGTCCGTCAGTGGCGGAAGGGGTGCAGGCACAGCGGTGGCGAGCGGCATGCGATCGAGCGGCGGCGCGTCAGGCAGACGGAGCATTTCTTCCCTCACCCAGGAACCAGCGTGGATCCACTGGTTCGCGTAGCCGATGGTCTGGCCGTAGCGCGTTACGGCTTCTCCGGACTCGATGTGCTGGAGCGCAATCTTGTGGGACTGGGGGATGAACTCGCGGGCAACCAAGCCGCACGGACTGGCCGTACCGTGCGCGACGCCGCCCGCGTCAATGATGATCGCAACGTTATCGGAGTTGTGGACGCGGACGTAAATCGGTCGCAACAAGCTGCTATCAGGAATCGTACACGGTTCGCGTCAGCCGCGCGTAAGAAGCCTCGTGATTAAGTAGCCAGCGCTTGCGCTCGAGCCCGCCACCGTAGCCGGTTAGCGCAGAGTTCGAGCCAATCACCCGATGGCAGGGAACGACAATGCTCACCGGATTAGCGCCGTTAGCTGCTCCGGCTGCGCGAACTGCGGCTGGCTTGCCGACGCGCTGGGCCAGCTGTGTATAAGTGATCGTCTCTCCTGCAGGGATGGAGCGTAGCGCCTTCCATACCGTTCGCTGAAACGGTGTCCCTGCCGCCTCGACTGGAAGACACTCAATTGCCGAAATGTCGCCAGCCATGTATGCATTAAGTGCCGCCGTGAGCCCTGAAGGATTCTCTGCGGGGAAGAGGTGGAAGCCTTCTGGATAGTAGCGTCCAAGAAGCTCCTTCATCCTGAATTCATGGTCTTCCCAGTCGATTGCCAGCAGCCGGCCTTCTCCGTCGCAGACGATCAGCAGCCGACCAATCGGGGTGTGAGTTCTATCTATGAAGAAACGATGCGCGTCAAGCATCACAGAGCAGCAGGTTCGGGAGCGGCCTGCAACTGTGGCTCTTGCGGACCGCGGCGGACTGCTTCGCGTGGGCCGCCTTCGGGCGAGCTTTGTAGTTTGAAACGCTTGCTGAGCAGGATACTAGGACGCTCGATGAAACGCCAGGCGAGATACGCGATGGCGCAAACTAATGTGGCGATCACAACCAGCCAAAACAATTCCCAGGCCGCCGTGCGCGGCGTCGTGTAAGCGAGTCCTCCAACCATCCCCGTCGCCGGATTATGCAATAGATATAGGCTGTAGGAGATCGCGCCGAGGACCTGCAACGGCCGCCAAGTGAGCCACCCGCCGAGTTTTCCGCGGCGCCCAGCAAAGAGAATCAACAGCCCGATGAGAGCCGCCAGCCCTGGGAAGTGGCGATAAGCGACGGGCGACACCAGCAGCGAACCCGCGAACAAGTAGAACCAATAACCAGGCAGCCGTTTCTGAAATGTCCAGTAGGCAAAGACTCCGGCGAGAAAGCTGTACCACTGGGGCACAAAAAGGCCGGGCCACATAGAAAAGTGTGCCAGGCCCAAGGGCCAAAGCACGGCCACGCCGCCCGAGAGGACCGCCATGCCGACCAGCGAACGATGATCCTGGTCAGAGCGCCGAAAGCGCTGGATCACCAGGAGCATCAAACAGAAAACCAGATAGAACTGGACTTCGAGGCACAACGTCCAGCAGACGTTATTGATTTGCTTGAATCCGAGGAGGCCCTGCGCATAAACCAGATGCGCTCCCAATTGGGGTGCGGAAGGCAAAGGCGCATGCGGCGGCGGGCTCAGGAATCCAACACCGATGACTGCGGCAATTGAGAACCAATACATGGGGTCCAGCCGGATGGAGCGCCGGAACATAAAGCGCCCGATGAACCGGGAATCGACCCGCTGGTTCCCTACGGAGTGAGCGATGACAAATCCGCTAAGGACGAAGAAGATCGGTACGCCGAAATGCCCGGAACGGAAGAACATCGTTAACCAGGCGGGCAGCAGTCGCTCCAAATCCCTCGCGTGCCCGGCTTCGAAATAGTGGAAGAGCAGGACCCACAACGCCGCCAACCCGCGGAGAGAGTCGAGGAAAACGAACCGCTGTGCTCCCGGTTGCTGGAGAGGCAGTGCCGCTGCCGCCGGGGTATCAAGCGCGGGCAACATCAACGATGATACGCATGACGCCACCCGTTAATCTTTCACCTTGTTTGGTTCGACACGTTTGTCCAAATTAAATTCTACCGTGACGGCGAATCGAGCTTGGCGAGGCAGGATGTGCCACGCAACCTGGAGCGCCGGGTAGGCCACCAAGCCGTTAAGAATGGTAAAGGTCAAGTCGCGGTCTCCGGTCGATCGGCCGTACAGCGGTGGGTCCACTGAGACTCATTGCTGAATGGGGTATGCCTTATCGGGAAAGGAACTCCGATGCCGGAGGTGGAGGATTCCACGGCTCAATGCAATCGTAACGGCCTGCGTTCGATCTCGTGCTCCAAGCTTTCCGAGAATGTTCTGGACATGCGCTTTGATGG
>JBAUOG010000563.1:0-4246 GCA_049579625.1 Bryobacteraceae bacterium | reverse complement strand
GTGGGGCCTTCCACCTGTGCGACAACCTCCGCGCCGGTCGGTGAGATGTCGAGGATCCGTAGCCCCGCGGAACCCGGCACCGGCACTATGCGTGGGCACTTGGCAGATCATCAACCCCGCCGTCGTGACTTCGTTGAAGTACAACCGGATGCCATCGGTGACGACAGGAGTCAGTTTCATCTCTCCGTCACTAGTGAGTTTTGTATACCGGAGGATTTGTGGGTTTCTTTTGGGAGAAGGGTGGCGTGATTACCGACCTCGGAACCCTTCCGGGGGACTATTCGAGCAACGCGTTCGGCATCAACGAGCTGGGTCAAGTGGTTGGCGAATCATGCGACATAAACTCAAACTGCCGCGCCTACCTTTTACAGAACGGCGTAATGACTGACCTCAACACCCTCCCTCCCTCGGGCTCCCCTTTATATTTGTTGACCGCATTCGACATCAATTCTAGTGGGCAGATCGATGGCTTGGCCTTGGAAATCAGTACCGGCGAAGTTCACGCGTTCCTCGCGACGCCTCAAAACGGTCAAGGCGGCAGCGAGAGCGCTGGGTTGGCCGTACAAAGCGCCGTCGTCAGCCAAAGCCAGAAGGTTGTCCTCCCTGACAACGTTCGGCAACTGCTTAGCAACCAACTGGGCCCCGGCCTAATTCGAGCGCGGTACTTGAAGCAGCCATGACCGCGCGCAAAGCCACGAGTCGTCCGGAAGCGCCGAAACCAGCGACAGGGGTGGCTTCCCCACCGGAGTGCAGACGGAACAGAGGCGTCCGTGCGAGTTAGCTGGCCCCGTTTGTTCCTAGGCGGGCTGATCGGCGGAATTGCGATCGGCTTAATCGAATACATGAAGTCGTTCGGCGAGGGCCGTGGCAAGCCAGGCGAGGAAAAGCTAGGAGGTGAAAGGCCCATCGAAGTGACCGGGAAACTGGTTCTGGAGTCGCCTGCTGTTACTCCTGCACGCACGCTTCCTTCATCTAACGTGACCTGAGACGAGAGAATCGCGACGATTCGTCGTCGCGGAGGAAGACCGTTTGCCGGTAATTCCCGCGCTGGGTAATGTGAATGAGAAGTTCCGGGAACAATCTTGCGTTCAGCCCTGGCATCAACAACTTGGTGCTCTCAAGCCCCACTTACTCTCGGGGCCAGAGGTCTTTGACCAGCGGACTGACCCATGACGTCCGTGCTGTCATTGTTCTGTATGGAAGACACACCCATCTTCACCCGTCGTGCCGCTTGCTTTCTGGCATCAGGTCTTTGCCTTGTCGGTTTGTTCGGCCGCGTTGCCGCTGCGCAGTCGCCCGAGGTCTTGCTTCGCGTCCAGGGCGATGTGAAGACTCCTCTTTCGTTGACTGCGGAAGACCTCGCCGCTATGCCGCGCCACACCGCGGTCCAACAAAGCGACGGCAAGGACGTCACTTACGAAGGTGTCCTCCTGTACGACATCCTCAAGAAAGCGGGTGTTCCATTCGGCCAAGCGTTGATGGGTAAAGGAATGGCCAGCTACGTTCTCGCTGGAGCCAGCGATGGATATCAGGTTGTCTTCGCGATTGCCGAGGTTGATCCCGAGATTGAGGGTTCGGCCGTTCTCGTGGCGGACAAGCGTGACGGCGGACCTTTGAACGCAAAGCAGAAGCCGCTGCAAGTCATCGCTCCGCAGGACAAACGGCACGCCCGGTCGATCCACTCCCTCATCACGCTTGACGTCGTGATGCTACGGAAATAGGCCTACTGCTTCTTCGAGGCTTCATACTCGTCGGCGGCCTTTCGATCCACGACTGTCTGCTCGACAGCCATTTCCAAGTGCCAAGCCACGGATGGGGCGTCCGCGGCAGGATGCGGTACTTGATCTTCCTTGATTCGCAGCCGGTATTCGATGCCGGGTACATGTTCGAATCCCGCGATGTCGATGTGGCTCACGGTCCAGGGCTGATCCTTCGACTCGCGAATCTGCAGGCACTGCATTGGCGCCGCTCCGGTGCAGTCCTTCGTAAAGGCTGCGACATAGATGAACTTGGTCTTGGCTTCGTTGGAGGGCAACGGTTCCTTGTGGAAAGTCCATTGCGCGCCGTCGTCACCGGCGAGGGTAAGTTGATCGTCATCCAAATGGACGGTGGGTTTCGCCATCAGCGCCTTTGTGAAGGCGCTATCCACACCTTGTATCGCAGGTGGGCAAGCCTTCATGGTCGACCGTCCCGGCCCCGTGGCAATGAGTTTGCCCTTCTCAAGCCGGAATCTACCCGATATCAGGTTGCAGCCCGAGAACGTATACTGGGTGCCCTCGAACGTAACTGTGAACGTCGCCGTCGCCGGAATCGTAAGAGCGGTTTTACTGACGCCGGTCAGCCGCCACTTGGTGTGGTCCAGAATCGAACTATCACCGGTTTGCGTCGGCCTGTCGAAACCAGCCAGACCCATAACCCCACAAAGAATCAGCGCCGCTGACAGTCCGGTACGCATAACCGCCGCTCTTACCGATACTCGTCCTGCAGCTTGCTCAATTCCTGGGCGCCTGGGCAGAGCTTCTCAAATGCCATCCGCGCCATCGGCACAGTCGAGCTGTGGTTCTGTTCGTGTACATCGGGCAGGCCCTCGTCCACGAACAGCAGTCCCGTCACAACATCGCCCGTGCGCTGAGCATCCTCGAGGTACGAAATGACGCCTCGCCGGTCGGTCGGGTCATACCCTGCCGGCAAGGCACGGAAACGGACTACGCTGCCGTCGTGCATCTTCACGTTTGTCACGCCGCTGGGCGCTATCTCCGCCACAATCTCCTCGGCTGGAGCCACCAAGTCGGGTTCGTTTAAACGGTGTTGGTGCTTGCGGGTGTACAGGTAACTCTTCGTCGAGCCATTGTGGTCGTTGAAGGTTACGCACGGCGAAATCACGTCGATCAGCGCGAATCCCCGGTGCGTCAGCGCTGCCCTCAGAATCGGAACCAGCTGCTCCTTGTCGCCCGAGAAGCTTCTTGCCACGAACGTAGCGCCGAGGCTGAGACCGAGAATTACCGGGTCGATCGGCGGCATAATGTTCGCTTCGCCACGCTTGCTCTTCGATCCCACGTCGGCCGAGGCGGAGAACTGGCCCTTGGTAAGACCATATACGCCGTTGTTCTCGATCACGTAGACCATTTTCACGTTGCGCCGTATGGCGTGGCACAAATGGCCCAGCCCAATCGAGAGCGAGTCGCCGTCACCCGATATGCCGATGTAGGTCAGATCGCGGTTCGCCGCGTTCGCTCCGGTCGCGATCGCCGCCATCCGTCCGTGGGCCGAGTTGAAGCCGTGTGCGCCGCTGACGAAGTAGGTGGGCGTCTTCGACGAGCAGCCAATGCCGCTCATCTTCGCCAGCATGTGGGGCGGCATCGACACTTCCCAGAGTGCCCGGATGATCGCAGCCGTGATGGAATCGTGCCCGCAGCCGGCGCATAGCGTCGACATCGAACCTTCGTAATCGCGAATGGTTAGTCCCAGTTCATTCCGTTGAAGACTGGGATGTTTCGCTATCGGTTTGGCTATCGATGGCACTCTTCACTTCTCCATTTGAATTCAATATGTGGTCAACAACGCGGCGGGCGCTCAGCGGAAAACCGCC
The DNA here is from genome assembly GCA_049579625.1 of Bryobacteraceae bacterium. Taxonomy (GTDB): domain Bacteria; phylum Acidobacteriota; class Terriglobia; order Bryobacterales; family Bryobacteraceae; genus CAJCIT01. Next base: position 657 of record JBAUOG010000563.1, on the reverse strand, counting down.
GTAAACCAGCAGCGATCGCAGCCGCTCTTTGGGAGCGTCCGTTTCAAGCAACAACAAAGCCCGCAGTTGGGCATCGCGGTTCTGCTCAACGATGTAACAGAACTCGTGTTCCCGAATGAAGGCCTCCACGCTCGCATGGAACGGGAAGCCGCGAATTCGCAGGTAATCGGCCGGAATGTCCCGCGCGGCCAGTACGTCCAATGCCTCGCGCACCCCAGGATCACAACCGCCAATCGAGATCACACCGAACTGCGCGTTATCTCTTCTCTCGATCACCGGCTCCGGCACAAACTCAGCTGCCGACCGGTGCTTCTGTGCCAACCGGTCCATGACCGCCTGGTACTCGTCCGGCGTTTCGGTGTAGTTCCCAAACTTGTTATGTCCCGAGCCACGTGTGAAATATGCGCCCTTGGAGTGAACGCCGGGCAGCGTCCGCGAAGTCACGTGGTTCGCGTCTTCGTCGGAGTAACGCTGGAACTTCGGCATCTTTTCCAATTGCTCTAAGGTGAGAACGCGCCCGCGGTCGGGCCGGTAATTGTCATCCCACTTCAGGCGTGGCACAACCCAGTCGTTCATGCCGATGTCGAGGTCCGAAAGCATCATCACCGGCGTCTGGAAACGCTCGGCCAGGTCAAACGACTTTACCGCAAAGTCAAA
>JBAUOG010000562.1:0-9274 GCA_049579625.1 Bryobacteraceae bacterium | reverse complement strand
GGTCGAAAGTCCCGAACGCGCCGCCGATATTCGGGCTGTTCTCAAGACTCGGCCCGACGCAAACGCCATCGCGCGGCTCTCTGCCGACCCGCGCTACAACTCCACCATACGCACCACGTGTGTGGCTACCCGCTTCGATGCTGGTCACGCCAACAATGCGCTCCCTCAGAAGGCGCAGGCCAATGTGAATTGCCGGATCCTGCCGGGTCACTCGGCAGAGTCCGTGCGCCAACAACTGATTCACGTCTTCGACGATCCCAAAGTCGCGGTCCGCTATAAGGACATCAACGGCGAGTTAGTCGACCGGGCGCCGGACACCAAGTCGTTTGCGCCGCCTCCGCTGCGCAGCGACGTACTGAAACCGCTGGAGCAAATCGCGGCCCAGATGTGGCCCGGTGCGCCGGTGCTTCCCGAAATGGAAACAGGCGCTTCCGACAGCAAATACACGATGGGGACCGGCATTCCCAGCTATGGCGTGAACGGCGTAGCGATTGATCGCGACGACATCCGGGCCCACGGCCAGGATGAGCGCGTTCGAGTAAGTTCCTACTACGACGGCGTCGAGTTTTACTATCGCTATCTAAAGGTGCTTACCTCCGGCCGCCCGTAAGTCTGCTGGTAAAATGAGTTTTTGTTGATGCCGGGGATCTTACTAGCTCGGCACGATAGAGACGGGAGCCACAATCCCGCAGACCCGGAGAACCCCGATGTTCACGAAGCTGACGTTCGCCGATTTGAGACCGTCAAAGTTGATACTTCCGAAGCCAGGAAACGCTGGCGGCCGCGTCGTGTCGGTGCTTTGTGTTGGCCTAATGTTAGCCGGCTCGCTTCCTATGCCGGCATTCCAGGATCAGCATGCTCAACAAGCGCCACCGCCCGCTGGCAACGCACCTCTCTTAAATCCGCAACAACTCGATAGCATGGTGTCTCCAATCGCGCTATTCGCCGACCCGCTGGTCGCGCAGATCCTGGCGGCGTCCACCTACCCGCTCGAAATTGTTGAGGCGAATCGCTGGTTGCAAGCCAACGGCAGTTTGCAAGGTACAGCGTTAACAGACGCCGCCCGCCAGCAGGATTGGGATCCCAGCGTTCAGGCGCTGGTGGTGTTTCCATCCGTCCTCGAAATGCTGGATAAGAACCTGCGATGGACCACCGACATCGGCAACGCCTTTCTCGCGCAGGAACAGGATGTCATGGATGCCATCCAACGCCAGCGCCAGGCCGCGCAGGCTTCCGGCAAGTTAGCTTCCAGCCCTCAGCAGGAGGTGCAGCAGACCACCGACAACGGCCAGAACGTTATCGTGATTCAGCCCACCAATCCCCAGGTCATCTACGTGCCTGTCTATAATCCCGTCACGATTTGGCGTCCTTATTATTACAATCCTTGGGGACCGTTCTGGTATCCGCCACCGCCGCCGGGCGCCATTTACGGCGCGGCCTTCTTTTCGTTCTGGATCGGCTTCGGCGTTGGCAGCTATTTCAACCACTGGGGGGGATGGAACAGTTGGGGTTGGGGTTGCGGATGGGGCCACCGGTCCGTCACCATCAACAACAATTTTTATATCCGCAACAATTACCGCTCTCCCACGCCATATTACCGGAACGGTTCCAGCAACTGGCAGCACAATCCGGCGCATCGCGTTGGCGTTCCGTATCCTAGCCGGGACGTAGCCAACCGCTATCCGGGCGCGGGCAATCGCCCCTCGACGCTTCCGGCGAACCGGCCCGGCGGCGGCAACTATCAACCTGGCAATCGTCCTGGGAATGTTCCTTCCACGCGGCCCGTGACGGGTAATCAACCGTCCAACCGGCCCAGCACCATGTCGACGACTCGCCCCACTGGTCCGGACATGAGCCGCGACAAAACCGCTTGGGGAACCGCGAATAGCAGTGGTAGCCGCGCCCGTATCGAGTCGGACCGGGGCTACTCCAGTCTCGGCAACCGCGCCCCGAGCGCACCGCAATCGCGACCCGCGCCGCAGTCCAGGCCTGCCCCGCAATCCAGGCCCGCACCCTCGGGTGGTTCCCGGAAGAAATAAGGATTGAGGACACAGAAGATGAGACTACATCGAATTCTTACTCTAGCCGGCGCCGCGTTGCTTCTCTCGTTGTCTACTTCGCTTCTCACCGCGCAAAAAGCAACAGCTCCTGAGACTTTTCCGTCAGCGGACGCAGCCGCGCAGGCACTTCTCACGGCTGAGGAACAGAACAACGTTGCCGAATTAAACAAGATTTTCGGGTCCGATGCCGCGGAGATCATTTCTTCCGGCGACGGAGTCCAGGACAGCCGCCGCCGCGAAAGTTTCGTGGCCCGAGCTAAGGAGGGATTCAAGGTGATTCCCGATCCCGCCGACGTCCGCCACTACCTGATCGCCGTCGGCCCGGATGAGTGGCCGCTGCCGATACCCATTGTCAAAACGGACAGCGGTTACCAGTTCGATCCCGCCGAAGCGAAGGTGGAGATCCTCGCTCGCCGCGTGGGTCGCAATGAACTGGCCACCCTCGACACGCTTCGGATTCTCGTCGATGCCGAGCGCGAATACGCCTACAGCGATGTAACGCAGAACGGCATGCGCGATTATGCCCAAAAGTTCGTGAGCACTCCCGGTAAACGTGACGGCCTGTATTGGGAGGCCAAGCCCGGCGAACCCGAAAGCCCGCTCGGCACCTTCTACCAGCAGCAAGCGGAGCAGGGCTATGACCTTTTCCGCCAGGAAAAACCCTCGCCCTATCACGGATACATTTTTCGCATTTTGAAAGCGCAGGGTCCAGACGCCGTGGGTGGCGCTCGCAATTACCTAGTGCGCGGTGACATGATCGGCGGTTTCGCTTTGGTGGCTTATCCCACCGATTACGGCGTGAGCGGCGTGAAGACCTTCATCGTGAATTACGACGGCGTTGTCTTCGAGAAGGACCTTGGCCCCAATACCAAGGCCCTCGCTACGGCGATGACGACCTTCAATCCCGACCGGACCTGGATGAGGTCGCCGGAAGAAGAAACATCAACCCAGTAATCGGCGGTCAGCGCTTATAAACCACGCCGCCCTTCATAACAAAGGAAACCTTCTTGAGGGCCGAGATGTCCTCGAGCGGGTTTCCGGGCACGGCCACGATGTCGGCCAGGTAGCCCGTCTTCAATGCGCCAATCTGGCCCTGCCAGCCCAGTAACTTTGCGCCGTTCAGTGTTCCGGCTTGTATAGATGCAAGCGGCGTCATGCCGTATTTCACCATCAGTTCAAACTCGCGCGCTTGCGTGCCGTGCGGAAAAGGCCCCACATCCGAACCCATCGCCACCGGGACGCCCGCGCCCAGTTGTTTGTGAAACTCCTGCGCGTGGTATGCCAGCGTTTGATGTTGACGCTCAGAGGCCGCCGTTGAGGCAGCGTGATCGGCGAAGTATTCCGAAATCGTGAATGTCGGCACCACGAAGATCTGCTTCTCGCGCATGAGCCGCATCGTCTCATCGCTCAGCTGATCCCCATGGTCGATCGACACCACGCCGGCTTGTGCTGCATACAGCGTTCCCGGCTCGCCCGTGGCATGCACGGCAACCCGCTTGCCGACTCGCGCCGCCTCTGTCACCGCAGCGCGCAACTCCGGCTCCGTGTACTGATACAGCGTCGAGAATTTGCCATCGCGAAAGGAGTCGCGTCCCGTTTCGTAGATCTTGATGAAGTCCGCGCCCTCCTTGAATTGCTGCCGGATCACCGTCACCAACTCAGTGGCGTTGTTCGCGTAGGTGGCGTTCGAGAGCACGTGCTGCTCGGGGTTGTAGCGCGTGGCATCTTCGTGCCCGCCAAGGATGTCGACCGCATTACCGCTGATCCGCAGACGCGGGCCCGGGAACAGTCCCTGGTTGATCGCGTTCCGCACCGCCGTGTCGGCTGACCCCGCGCCTTCGGTTCCCATATCGCGTTCGGCCGTGAACCCCGCCAGCAGGTCGTCCTTTGCCGCGGCAACGGCGATCAGTGTTCGCTGTGGCACGGATTCTTCCACGGTTTGCAGGTCCTCAGCACCCGGATGAAGAAAGAGGTGGACGTGCGCGTCGATGAGCCCGGGTAATAGGGTTTTGTCGCCGAGGTCGATGACCTCCGAACCCGTGGGATGGGTTACCGTTGAGCCTACCTCCGCGATGCGTTCGCCTTGCACCAGGATTTCTCCCGGCGACAACATCTTGCCACTCTCCACATCCAGCAGGCGCGCGGCATGGAGGACGATTGGGTGGGTCGCCTCGGCAGCCGGCTGGGCAAGCGCGCTGGCGGTTAGGACACTGAGAACGACCGCGCTGCAGAGCGCGGAGAAGCAAATCGATTTCTTCATTGGCCGCGATAGTAGCACGTGAGGGATTTTGTACGCTGGGCAGCTAGCCGCCGACATGCGTAGATCCGAAGATCCGGCCAAAACCCCAACCGAGCACGAAGATCACAGAACCAGCGACGAGGACGCGGACCGTCGGCAAATTCAACTCTTGGTTAAGACTTCCGGCGATGTGCAGAACAGGCCAAAGGAGCAGCGCGCCTGCGCCGAAATCTTGACGATCTGGGCGGCATATGCGGTCCATGGACGAACGGTCTTCGATGGCGATCCGCCTTCGGTCAGGAGATCGGACCTAACCTTTGAAAGACTCAACCCACCTTGTGAGGTGTCGAGGCCCGTTGACATCTTCCGAAGAAGAAAAACTCCCTTCAAGATGAGAGTGAGACTACCAGCTCCGAGTACCAAAGGAACCGGACCAAACCTGACGTCAGTCGACGCCAAGACCGAAAGACAGAGAGCCGCAGCACCGAGGATCAGATACAGCCCTCCGCGTTTTGGGTCATAGTCCAGGTCGCCATTCAGGTTTTCAAAAATCACCTCGCGAAGTTCCATCGAGATAAGTGTACAGCGGCTGGATACCCGCGAGGCCGCGGAAGAGGTGAAGTTGCGGATGGCGTAGATGCGGCCCAATGGCCACGCAGGCTCCGGCAAATTCGCTGCGATAGTAGAAAGCGGCGGAGCTTCCCGTCGAAGTCAAAGATTTCAGTTCGTTTTGGGTAAGAGGTGACAGGTTATCTTGCGCTGCTTGACGGTAATCATGCATCCGGCCTCAAGTTCTGCTTTGTACTGATCGATGACTTGATGCAGCAGTCTCGCGAGGCTGGCCGCGTTTAGTCCTTGGATCCGTAGACGGATAACGGACGGTCCCAATGCGTTCCGGACAGCCAGGATGGCATGAAAGTCCGCATCTAAGGTGACAACAACGGCCCCTCGAAGCCGGGCCCATTCGAGGATCTCGAGTTCAGTCGCGATCGACATTCCTAATTCGCCGACATGGATGCAACTTACACCGTCAACACGAAGTTGTTCCGCAGCATCACGGGGAAGGCCTGATCCAGTAGGAGGTGCCCGCCAACGTATTCCATTAGGCTGCTGGTGTTTCCGCCGCGCTATCTTCGAGATTGGCGGCCGCAAAGGCCAGCGCTTGGCGCACATCTTCGGGCTCTAGCTCGGGGTAATTGCGGAGAAGATCCTGTCGATCAGGATAGACAGACACCGCCTCAACCACCCGCCGGACGGTCAGGCGCATGCCGCGAATGCACGGTTGCCCGTTCATCTGGTTCGGGTTCCAGGTGATCCGATCAAGCTTTTCCATCTGACCCATTTTCGCAGATGGCAAAGGGTGCGCCATGCCGCATTCGGCCCACCTATTCGAAGCTACAATCGAACGATAATGCGCCAGCGCTCGTTGTTCCTCCGCCTATTTCCGCTTGTCATCCTCGCCGTGGCCGTGACGGCGGCGGATGCGCCTGACCTGATGCCGGTTCCGTCGAACCTGAAGCCGGACGGTCTGCCAAAGGTTTCGCGTGGCCTGTTTCAGGAAGCGAACCGCTACACGGCATCGCGGTCGGCGGCTCTGCTCGACTGGCATCCAACCCGGCGCGAGATTCTCATCTCTACTCGTTTCGGCGATGTGCCCCAGATCCATCGTGTCGCTATGCCGGCTGGCGATCGCCGCCAGTTAACGTTCTTCAGCGATCGAGTCAGTGGAGGGGAATTCAATCCCACGAATGGCGACGAATTTGTCTTCTCGAAGGATGAAGGCGGAAATGAGTTCTTCCAGCTTTACCTCGCCAACACCAAGACCGGCGCCATGACGCTGCTCACGGACGGCGGCCGCAGCCGCAATTCCAGCCCGCAATGGTCGAAGTCGGGTAAGGGTCTCATGTACACGTCCACCAAGCGCGACGGCGAGCATGGGGACATATGGATCATGGATCCTCACGTGCCCGCGTCTGCGCATATTCTGATGGAGGCCAAAGACCCGGGCTGGTCCATTTCCGACTGGTCGGCTGACGGCCAGATGGCTCTACTGACGCTTGATCGTTCCGCGGTGGTTGCCGAGCTTTATCTGATGGACATCGCCACCGGCAGACTATCGAAGCTCGGTCCCGACTCGCCCACCAGCGGCTACTTCGACGCTCGCTTCTCGGGCGACGGTAAGGGCGCGTATTTCGTGTCCAACGCGGATAGCGATTTTCGCCAGCTCGCCTACATGGACTTCACCTCCAGGAAGGTGACCCGTCTCCGCCCGACACTCAATTGGGACGTCGCCGGGATCGACGTCTCATCCGACGGGAAGCTTTTGGCGTACGTCGTCAATGAAGACGGCGTCGACAAACTTCACGTCATGAATACTACTTCCAAACGGGATCTGAGCCTGCCGGCCATTCCGCAAGGCGTCATCGGCGGTGCGCGCTGGCGCAGGAACGCGAACGAGATCGGGTTGACTATCTCCTCGGCGCACACACCCGGCGACGTCTTCTCGGTCGATGTCGATAAAGGGTCGCTGACACGCTGGACCTTCAGCGAGACCGGCGGCCTCGATGCATCGGCCTTCCCCGAGCCGCGGCTTGTTCACTGGAAATCGTTCGACGGGCTGACCATCTCGGGATTCCTCTATCCCGCTGCCGCCAAGTTCAAGGGCCCGCGCCCCGTCATCATCAACATCCACGGCGGCCCAGAAGGACAGAGTCAGCCCATTTATCAAGGCCAGAACAACTTCTATATGCAAGAACTGGGCGTTGTTAAAATCTACCCGAATGTCCGCGGATCAACCGGCTACGGCACCAAGTTCTTGAACCTCGATAATGGCCCCAAGCGCGAAGACTCGGTGAAGGATATCGGCGCGCTGCTCGCGTGGATCAAGACGCAGCCCGATCTCGATTCTTCGCGCATCATGGTCACCGGCGGAAGCTACGGCGGCTACATGACGCTGGCCACCATGACGCATGACGGCGACCAGGTGCGCTGCGCCGTGGAAGCGGTCGGCATCAGCAATTTCCGCACCTTTCTCGAACGAACCGAGGCTTACCGCCGCGACCTGCGTCGCGTCGAGTACGGTGACGAGCGCGATCCCAAGATGCGCGATTTCTTCGAGACCATCGCTCCGCTCAACCACGCCAGCCAGATCACCAAGCCGATGTTCATCATCGCCGGGCGCAACGATCCTCGCGTTTCCTGGAAAGAAGGCCAGCAGATGACCGACGCCCTTCGCAAAAACAACGTACCGACCTGGTTCCTCGTCGCCGAGGACGAAGGACACGGATACGTGAAGAAGCAAAACCGGGACTACCTCTTCGCCGCGACAATTGAGTTCGTGGAGCAGTATTTGCTGAACTAATTGAGGCCATTGGGGGCGACCCCATAAGCGCCGATCCTATGTTTCGCCCGAACACCCATTATTCCTTTGGCGTTGAAGCGACGGACACCTGCTACTCGGCGACCGGCGCCGTCACCTTGACGACGGTTTATAACGAGCGCGAACTGCCGATTGAAGTGGTTTTTTGCGACGTGACCGGGCGCCGGTTGTCCGGTGTTGAGTTCCGTTACGACACGTCGGGGAACCTGATTGAAGAGGCTCAGACAACTGCGGCTGGGGCGCTGCCGGAAGAAATAATGACGTCCCTGAACAAGGCACAACTGGAAACCTTCCGTGCCTTGTGCAGCACAACGATAATGCATCGATACAACGAACAGGGCCGCCGGGTGGAGACTCGCTCGCGCCTGGGCCCAGTCGGCAGGAGTATCAAGACCATGACTTACAACGAACACGGCGATCAGATCGGCGAGTTCAATGAACACCAGGGGCGTGATTACAACCTCGACGAGGAAGGCCTGATCTCTGACAGCCCGACGCAGGAAATCGCCACTCGTTCCGAGGCCCGTTTCCATTACGATTACGACACGCGTGGCAACTGGGTGATGAAGACTGTCAGGAGCCGGGGTCGAACGGGCGACGACTTCACGGTCTCAACGGTCGAGCGGCGAACGATCGGTTATTTCGATTGAGTCTCTCCCATCCGGACTCGCAAACCGGCCCCTTACATGGTCGTGTTTAGCAGTTAAAGCCGACGGCCTTAATCACGCATGAGAGCCCGGAGCAGCCAGGTTTGCAGTTTGCGGGACGCCATGCAAGCTTTTACCGGTCACAACGCCGTATATCAGTCCGAATACGAAGAACTTGTCAGATCTTGGCACAGCGAGGTGACGGGTGTTTAATCGCATGGGCCACTCTGCGGACCGGTGACCGGCGAAGTCGTCAAGCTGATGGGTGTTCACTTCTTCTGACGAGCGTTGGCGTCTTCCTCAATGGCAGCATCGGCCTCTCTCTTCAGATCGGCGCAAAACGAATGCATTCGGTCCGGACAAGCGGCCTAGGCTTTCTCCCGAATGCGCTCGACATCTTTCATGTCTAGAGTCGCATTAACGTGGCTCAAGACAAATCTTCGAAAGCCGGAATCGCTAGCGGCGAGTTTCGCCAACCTGGGTAGCGTATTCCAGTGGTCTACCAGGATCCGCGCCACAGATTCGCTATACCCCTCACCGGCATCGGCGTCGTTGCACCGCTCATACAGCTTGTAGAAGCGGTAAAGAGCATCCCAGCTGCGTAGGTTTTCTGCTTCCGCTTCGGCGCGATTAGTCTCCGCCTCAGTACAGGGCACCTGCTGACCACCGGCAGGCTGCAGAAAGGGCCAACTCGCGACTGCGATGATTAACCAGCTTGCACGCATCTGATGACTCGCAATCTAACATGAGGAATCCCGTGCTGTGTCCGCGTACCAACGCTTCTCCATTGAACTGGTGCTGAGCGGCCAAACGGATTCCAGACGATAACGAAGAGCATTCTATCGGTGGTGCCCGCATGTATAAGTCCCGGCGCGGAGCAGATCGAAGCTTCGTGGCGGGCACTACCGATAGAATGCGTTGAACTGAGCCGGAAGGTGAGCTATGGGGA
>JBAUOG010000561.1:0-2167 GCA_049579625.1 Bryobacteraceae bacterium | reverse complement strand
GCGCGGGCTTCTTCCCTGTCCGTGCAGCCTTCCCCGTTATCGTGGCGGGTCGGCGTCCACATCACTACTTTCGAGGCCTGCTCAAGCTTCACACGCGTTACGGCCTGCAGAGTTGCTCACCCACCATACGTGGGCTTTATCGCGAGGCTCCGTCCTGGCCGGTTTCCCGGCTCGGACGCTCGCAAGCTACCAAGTTCAACCAACAACCTCCTTGGGTGGGTCCTTCCCCCACTGGTGATCTACGCCGTTGAGGCGCACACGATAACGCCGTCTATCGTTCCCAATCCAGGAAACCTCTGAATCTAGGGTCCAGAACACTGCTGTTGACAGCATCACAATTCCAGGCTACATTATGTAGTGCTACAGTATGTAGCGGAATAAACCGTGAAGCTTTCTCGTCCTCCGTCGTCACTGGAACAGTTGGTTATCGAAATTGTATGGCAGCGAGGTTCCGCGACTGCCGACGGTGTGCGGGAAGCGCTCTATTCTGCCAGGCCGCTGAAGGACTCCACGGTACGGACGGTACTTAAGCGGCTCGAAGAGAAGGGTTACCTGCATCATACGGTCGAAGGTCGCACCTATGTATACAGCGGATCGGAACCCCGCCAGAACGCCGCCGTGCGGGCCGTGAGTCAAATCGTCGATCGCCTTTGCAATGGGTCTGTTGAGTCTTTGCTGGTTGGGATGGTTGACCACGAAGTGATTGACACCGACGACCTAGAGCGCCTGGTAAAGCGACTAAAGGAACAGCGCGCTGCGGCGAGACCCGCAAGGCGCGCCGGGAGGTGACCGATGACGCTCGCATTTTTGACGATGTGGGCGACTCGCCTGCTCGCCGGTCTCGGCGAGACTTTAGTCAGGTCGACGGTGCTAGCGTTGGCTTGTTTATTGGTCGCGTTCCTTTTTCGCCGTCGAACCGCTGAGTTACGCCATCTCCTTTGGCATGGGCTGTTGCTCAGTTTGCTTTTGATGCCGCTGCTCCAAGTCACCTTGCCTCCCCTTCGGCGGCCCGCCCTTATTGTCGCTCGTTCCTCAACCGAGATCTTCCGCAGAATTGTGAATGGGTCAGATCGCGACCGTCCCATCAGCACCTCCGTTGTAGCGACTCGCCCTGAGGTGGATTATGCTTTGGTAGCACCTTTCGCGATTGTTGGGTCGTACGTCGCTGTTGCAGTTGCGCTGCTGTTGCGACTTGCGACCGGGCTCACTCAATTGCGCAGATTGACGTCTCGCAGTAAGAGCGTTGGCGATGCCGATCTGCAGGACCAGATACACTCGTTGTGGCTCGCCGGTGGTTGTGGTTTCAAGGCTAGGGTTTGTGAATCCGCTGAGGTCGCTGTGCCACTCACTCTTGGCATCTGGGAGCCCGTGGTTGTTTTGCCAGTTCAGTGGAGGCAATGGGATCGGGCGAAACGTGAAGCCGTGCTGCTTCATGAAATGGCCCATCTGGACCGGAACGATATGTCGACCCTGATTCTTGCCTCGCTAGCGACTTGCTTTTACTGGTTCCATCCGTTGGCTTGGATGCTCAAGCGGCATCTCGCGCTGCTCGCTGAACAGGCTTGCGACGAGCGTGTGATTCGTAGAGTAAACCCGGAGCACTATGCCGCTGTCCTGATTGAGATCGCCCGCGACCTAAATCTGTCGGGCGGGCGTAGACTCTTGGCAGCCGTGTCTGTGCCGATGGTTAAGTCGTCACAGATGAAGTCGCGACTCAAAAGGATCCTTGCGGCAAGGCCGGCGCCGGCAAGCGGCAAGCGCGTTCTTCGACTGGCGCTCGTGATTTGCTTACCAGCCTTCGCTTACCTGAGTGCGGCGGGACACTTTGAGCGGCGGGTCATCGAACAGAATTCCTTCGCCACTCCCGCCGCCGGTCGCGCCGAATTGGAAGCGAAGTTGGCGACCGACGCCTCCAACTTGGAGGTCCGCGCGCAACTTCTAACAAACTACTTTACGCAGATACAGGCTGGCGACAGTTCGGTCGGGGAGCAATACGACAGGCAACTGCTGTGGTTAATCGCGAACCATCCCGAGGCGCCCGTTCTCGGTAATTACGCTGTCGCTCAACCCGCCCGTGATCTGCCCAGCACCTTTCAGCCGCACTACGAAGAGGCTCGAAATCTCTGGATAAGCCAGCTCAATGAGTTTCCGGATTCAGCAGCGGTGT
>JBAUOG010000560.1:0-7709 GCA_049579625.1 Bryobacteraceae bacterium | reverse complement strand
AGACGGCCCGAATGAGAAGCCCAGCATGTCATCTTCCTGTGCGAGGCTCAATCGCATGGTAGCCACGCCGCCTTCCGGAAAAATACCGACGATCTTCCCGCTCATGTGATGCGTGGGAGAACTTCGCATCCGAATATCCATACCGCTGAGTTCCTGGCCGGCCTTCACCTCAATCAGCGCGGCACCCTGCCGGTCGAGCGCCGAGGGATAGAAGGTGCGCACTGGGCGGATGTCCGGTTTGCCCGGCGTGGCTGCCTCCTCGCCGCCCATCATCATGTTGTTGTCTTTACTGGCGACCAGATAGTATTTGCCTGGCGAAAGGTTGCTGATGCGAAACTCGCCAAGTTCATTGGCGCCGGTTTGGCCCATTGGGAAATGGCGTTCTTTACCGCGCGTCCAGCTTCGGAAAAGCAGTCGAACGCTTACCTGTCCCATGGGGTCGCCGTCGTCGTCCAGAACCTTGCCGCTGATGACACCTTGTGGGATCAGGGCCAAGTTGATGCCGGTCAGATGCTGGCCCGGTTGTAGCACCAGCGTCGTCCCGATACCGTTATTTCCCTTCGATCCGTAACGCGTGTTGATGAAGCCAGCGCGTTCGCCCGACAATCGATATTCGCCCGGTTCAAGTCCCTCAAATCGGAAGGTGCCATCGCTTTGCGATGTGGCGACAAAGCCTTGCGCATTGGAACCGATACCAAGACTTCCATCCTTCGTGCTTGGGTTAAGGTGCAGTGTGGCTTTCTTCACCAACTCGCTGGTCTGACTGTTTGTGACCTTTCCTTCGATGCTGCACTTTTGATCGGAGGGAGTGCTCGCGGCCGGCTGGGCTGTTTGACCGGCTCCGGCGATCGCGAGACAGAGAAAAGTGCAAAGGGAACGAACGACGACGGGGATTCGAATGAAGGAATCACAAGCGACGGAATCGCGGTTCATGGCGGCACCTCCAACATACGGTAACGGCGACGTACGTCCAGGCGGTCAGTACTTAAGGTAAATCGTTTTCAAATCGCTGTAAAACTCCATCGCAGCGGGGCCTTGTTCTTTCGGTCCGAAGCTGGAGTCCTTGGTGCCGCCAAACGGCAACTGATATTCGACTCCGGCGCTGGGTAGATTCACGGTGAGCAATCCCGCCTGTGCGCCGTAGACGAAATCGAATGCGCTGGAGAGGCTCGAGGTTTGAATCGAAGACGACAGCCCGAAGGGAATCTCGTTCGCGATGCGAAGCGCGTCCTTGGCATCCTTGGCTTTCATCACGGCCAGCACGGGGCCGAAGATTTCTTCCTGTGCGATGCGCATCTGCGGCGTGACGCCGGCGAAGACCGTCGGTTCGAAAAAGTAGCCCTTGTCGTAGCCGGGACCGGCCAGCCGTTTCCCGCCAACCTTTGCCGGGCCGGCTTCCTGGGTGCCGATTTCGCAGTACCGAATAAATGTGTCGAGCGCACCCTGGTCGACGGCGGGACCGATGTCGACGCCCGCCTCCATGCCATTGCCGACCTTCAGCTTTTTCGTTCGTTCGATAAGCGCGTCGAGGAATTTGTCGTAGATCGGCTCTTCGACGATGACGCGGCTGGTGGCCGTGCATTTTTGGCCGGTGGAGAAGAATGCGGCATTGACGACATTCTCAACCGAGGCGGCAAATGGCGCATCAGCGAGCACAATGGTGGGGTTCTTACCGCCCATCTCGAGCTGTATGCGCATTCGTCGCTTGCTGGCCTGTTCGTGAACCCAATGGCCGATTTCCGTTGAGCCGGTGAACGACACGGCCTTGACAGGCGGAGCGGACAACAGTGCCTGACCCAGTTCGCCGCCCGAGCCGGCGATGAAATTGACAACGCCCTTTGGAATGCCAGCATCGTGGCAGGCTTCGACAATGCGCCAGGCGCAGAGCGGCGCAGCGGATGCGGGCTTGATGATCAGCGTGTTTCCGCAGATCAAGGCCGGCGCCATCTTCCAGGCTGGAATCGCAATCGGGAAGTTCCAGGGCGTAATCAGGCCGACGACGCCGATCGCCTTGCGGAGCGTGAACATGTGCACGCGATCGCGCTCAGACGGCACTAGGAAACCCGGAAGCCGCGAGCCTTCGCCGCCAAAGTAGCGGAAAATATTGATGGCGCGGCGCACCTCGCCCTTGGCTTCGGGCAGCGTCTTGCCTTCCTCGCGTGTCATCTCGGCCGCGATGCTTTCGAAACGCTGATCGAGCAGTTCTGCGACCTTAAACAGATAATTGCCACGGGCCGGGCCGGCGAGTTGAGACCAGGCAGGAAACGCCTCATCAGCCGCCGCGGCGGCGCGACTCACCTCGGCCGCCGTTCCTTTGACAAACCGGCCCACCACTTCGTCGGTGTTGGCCGGATTGCGGTCTTCAAACGTTGCTCCCGAGGTGATCCACTCACCTTGGATGTAGTTACCGAATAATCGCATGTTGATGAACGAAGGGTTCGCCTAGAACTTTACTTGCGGAACCTTCTTCTCTTCCTCGGTGGTCTTGAAATAGTTGTCGTTGCGGTGGTAGCCGAATAGCGAGGCCGCAACACTCTTGGGGAACAGATCTATGTCGGTGTTGTATTTGGTGATGGCGTCGTTGTAATCCTTGCGCGCAATCGCGATGCGGTTTTCCGTACGCGATAGCTCATCCTGGAGGCGTAGGAAGTTCTCGTTAGACTTCAATTGTGGGTAATTCTCAACCACCACCAGCAGCCGGCCGATGGCCCCGCTGAGCTGGTTATTCGCGGCGATCTTATCTTCCGGGCTATTCGCGTTCAGCAGTCGGGAGCGGGCAGCCGCGATGTCGTCGTAAACGCCTTTTTCCTGCTTGGCAAAACCTTTGACGGTTTCAACGAGATTCGGAATCAGGTCGGCGCGCCGCTTCATCGCGTTGTCCACTTCGGCGAATTTCCCGTCAATATCGTTCTTCTCGACAACCAGGCTGTTTCGCATGCCCACCAGCTGGCCGCCGATGAGCAATGCGGCCAAAATCACCACAACGAGAACAATCAGTGCACCCTTCATAACGATTTCTACCCTCCTATAAGGAACATCTGTTCAGGCTTACTTGTCGAGTCCGTCGACGTAATTTACGAGGGCATCGATCTCGCCCAGATACTTCTCAAATAATAGGACAGCGCTGGTTTGGGCGGGCAGTTTGCCCGAGGCGCGGGCATCAAGCACGCCATTGAAGCCGGCAAGCGGCGCGGAAAGCACGTGGCCCAAGGCCTGCACGATCTCGCGTTTTTTCCAGTGCGCCGGATGGCCACCGAGAATCAGCGCGTGGCGGCCCAGCACGCAAAAGGTTGAGACGGATTCGATCAGCAGTTTGAGCAACGGCTCGGGTTTCGATAGCTGCTCGGCTGCTTTTTGCCGTAGACGCAACTGCTTTGCGCGGAGCTCATGTTCCACCTGGGCGCGATAGTAGGAGCGGTCGATTTCGAGACCGTCAAGTACATCCACACCGGCCAGGACACGGCGGTGCGCCTGCATGTCGGCAAACTCCATCGGGAAGCAATCGGTAGAAGAGCGCACTTCTTCGGCGCTCATCAGCAAAGGCGGAGGACTACCCTGTTCCCGCCACCACCGGAAGATAGGTTCCGATTCGCCGAGTTCGAGCGGCGTTACCCGTGTGAGGACGCATAGAACGTTCAAATCGGAGCTGGTCTCATGCCAGTCGCCGGCAGCCGCGGAGCCGTACAGGATGGCTGACACCAGACGAGTGCCGAAGGCTGCGTTCAGCCGATCTACCAGATCTTTTAGTTTCTTCTCCACCCAGTGTTCCTCCCGTTCACTGTCGAATGCCGCTGCGATTGCCGTTACCAGTCGCTGCTGGCGCCGCCGCCGCCGAACCCGCCGCCGCCAAAACCACCGAATCCACCACCGCCGTCGTTGCCGCCACCAAATCCGCCGCCGCCCCAGCCTCCTCCGCCACCGCCCCGGCCACCGCCCAGCATATTTCCGATGAGCATTCCGAGCAAGACGTTGCCCGCTCCGCCACCCCCGCCGGGCCGGCCGCCACGTCCCCTACCGAGTAGCCAGATCAGTCCAAAGAATCCTAATAGGATGAGGAGCGGGATCGGAAACCCGCGCCGAACCGGTTGTGCCGGACGCCTCTGGACAGGCGCAAGGCCTTGGCCGTTGAACTCAATCCCCTTGCCTTGGGCAATTTGGGCCGCCATGGATTGCAGTCCTTGGAGAATCGCCGGGCCGTACTGCCCGGTACGCAGATCCGGGCGCATGGCACGCAGCACGCTTCCAGAGAAACCGTCGGTGAGATAGGCCTCAGTGCCCCGACCTACTTCAATGTCGCTCTTCCGGTCCTTGATCACCAGAATCATGACGATGCCTTGATTGGTCTTGACGTCGCCGGGGCTGAAATGCCGCGCCACGCGAATCCCGAAGTCCTCCATGGGCTCGTCGCCGATGGTGTCAAAGGTGACCACGGCAATCTGCACGCCGAGCACCTGCTGAACGCGGTAACAGAATTGTTCGATGGCGGTTTTGCTGGCGGGGTCCACAGCACCGGCGTAGTCATTGAGATAACCAGTTGCCTTCAGGCTGTCGACATCTACCTTGGCGGCAAGAGGTAAGGCCGCCACCAACGCCAGGGAGATGCAAAGGGCCCAACCCAGCCAGCGCCGATTATTAAGGAACGATGTCAAGCCAGAAGGCCGCATGCAGCAGTGAGCTTATCAGGAGTGAAGGCGTTAGTCACTACTGTCGACAAGCGAACTGTCGACAAGCGAGGTGTCAACAAGCGAGGTCCTTGCGATCGAGTTCCATGTCATGAAGGCGGCCCAGCATGGCAAGGGCGATGTTCTCCGTGGCGAAGAACTGTTGGGCGAGAGCCTGCACTTGCTCGCGGGTCACGGCCTCGATGCTTTCCAGCATTTCATCGAGGGTAAAGAAGCGATCGAAGTAAAGTTCCTGCCGGGCCAGGTTCGACATGCGGCTATTCGTGGATTCGAGGCTCAACATGAGCGAGCCTTTCAGGTGGTCTTTGGCTCGCCTCAACTCTTCTTCACTAATGAGGTTGTCTTTCAACTGGGCCAGTTCGACGCGAACGGACTCCACCACCTGGCGGGCCGTGTCGGGGCCGGTGGCGGCATAGATCATTAGGCAGCCGGAGTCGCTATATAGATTGAGTTCTGAGTAAACCGAATAAGCCAACCCCTGGCGCTCGCGAATGTTCTGAAACAGCCGCGAACTCATGCCCCCACCGAGAACGGTGTTCAACAGATAGAGCGGATAACGCAACTCGTGAGACAACTTGAACGCAGGAACGCCGAGCGTGATATGAACCTGCTCCAGAGAGTCTTTCTTCTTGAGGACGATGGGCGCATAAGCCTGCGGCACCGGATCGGACTCGGGCAGGCCGCGATCTGCAAACTGAGCGAACTTCTCGCCGATCAGGTCAACAATCCGGTGGTGCTCGAGATTGCCTGCGGCGGTGATGAGGATATTCCGTGGTGCATAGATACGGCGGTAATACTCAAAGAGCCGCTCCTGCTGAAACTTCTTGATGGTGTCGCGCGTGCCCAGAATCGGCTTTCCGAGCCCGTGATTTTTCCAGAAATTGCTGATAAATATTTCGTGGAGCAGATATTCGGGCTGATCCACTTCCATCTTCAGTTCCTCGAGAATGACACCCTTTTCCTTTTCGATGTCTTCGTCCCGAAACAGCGGGTTGAGCACCATGTCGGACAGGACGTCGAACGCAACGGGCAGATGCTCATCGAGGACCTTGGTGTTGTAGCTGACCAGTTCCTTGCCGGTGAACGCATCGAGTCCTCCACCGATGGAATCGACCGACCGGGCGATGTCCTCGGCGCTGCGATGGGTGGTTCCCTTGAACAGCATGTGTTCAATGAAGTGGGAGAGCCCATTTTCGGGGCCACGCTCGATTCGGGAGCCGGTACCGATCCATATGCCGAGCGAGACCGAGCGGAAATAGGGCATGGCCTCGGTTACGATTCGCACACCGTTGGGCAGGGTCGCTCTTTCGATCTGACGGGTGGTGGTGGCAACAGAGGACGACATAGGAATGAAGCCGGTACCCGGCGACCTTTCTTTCATTGTACCGCCCGAAAAACGAGACCCCGCTCCCGCGATACACTAAATCCAGATGCTGCAATCAGTTGAAGACAAAGCGCTGATCGGCAGGGAGATCGGTGAACTCGAGGAGGCGCTCGGGCCCGAACTATCATCCTACCGAGCCCGTCAACTATATGACGCGCTCTACCGGCAACAAGTAGCGGACTTGGGCGAGATTTCTTCGTTACCGCAAGTTGTTCGTAATAAACTGGTTAGGGAGTTTTCCACAGGGCTACCACGAATTGAGAAGCGGTTTGACTCGGTGGACGGCACACGGCGGTACCTGCTGCGGCTGGCTGACAACCGCACGGTGGAGACGGTTCTCATGCCGGAGGACAGCCGGGATACCATCTGCATCTCAAGCCAGGTCGGCTGCCCGGTGGATTGCAAGTTCTGCCTGACGGCCTTGATGGGGCTGGAGCGGAACCTGACGGCCGGCGAGATCGTCGGGCAAGTACTCTATGTCATGCATGAGAACGGGCTGAATGCCACCGACAGCCGGCTCAACGTCGTGATGATGGGAATGGGGGAGCCGCTGCTGAATTTGGAAGCGGTCTTCAAGGCGACGCGTTTGCTTTGCGATCCCGTAGGCATTGGGATTTCGCCGCGGCGAATCACGCTTTCGACCTCGGGAATCGTGCCGAAGATGGACGAACTCGGGCGCGAGCCGGTCCGGCCGAAGCTGGCTATTTCGCTCAATGCATCGAGCGAGGATCAGCGGCGCGAGTTGATGCCGATCACCCGCAAATACCATCTCAAGGACTTGCTTGATGCTTGCCGGCGCTACCCGCTTCGGCCGTGGGAAAAGCTCACCTTTGAGTACGTGCTGCTCGGCGGGGTCAATGATTCGACGGCCGATGCGCGGCGCGTTGTGCGGCTGCTGGCGAATCTGAACGCGAAGGTGAATTTAATCGCGCTCAATCCAGGGCCCGGGATTCCCTTTGAAACGCCGTCGCCGGATCGGGTGGCGGCATTCCAGCAGATCCTGCGGGCCTCGATGCCCTGCTTTCTGCGCAAGCCTCGCGGCCGCGACATCTTTGCCGCCTGTGGCCAGCTGAAGCGGGTGAACTCGGAACTGGTGAACGTGGAATAGGCCGACTCCGACCGCGTCCTCAGCCTGCTTTTCCACGAGAGTTTCCTCGCCCAAACCAAACAAGTATCGATAGGAACTCGCTTCGGCGGGCTCTTATGTCGTCAGGCGATTGAAGGCGCTGGTTTCCCGGACGCGGTACTCGAGCCGCAAAAGGGAAAAGCCGGGATGGAGTCCCGGCCTTTCAATCCCACCTTTCGGCAGGAGGTGATTCTTTATGCACCTTCGAATACGGATTGTGCTGCAGTTTGGTACAGTCCAGATCGAACTCCGCTTTGAACGGCGGCGCTAGATCTGATGGGCGGCACCGAGAAGCAATCGCTGCCGTCCCACGTATTCATCGTAACGCAAAAAGATCAGCGATCGATATTCCCCTCATTACGGCGCCGGGGTACGTGGGTGGCTGGCGGTGCTTCCCTCAGTCATGCCTAGGACCCACTTTACTGCCTCAAAGTACATTTGTTGGATCTGCGGATCGTCCCAAGCTTCATTGGTATGGCCGAGAGTCGAGTAGAAAACGCGGCCCTTGCCATAGGTC
>JBAUOG010000559.1:0-1638 GCA_049579625.1 Bryobacteraceae bacterium | reverse complement strand
CTCCCATTCGCCGGTTTGCTTGTTCTTCCATGACGCTTTGGTGGCCAGCGATAGAACGGTGAATGAGTTGTTGTTCTTGGTTTGACGACGATCTGGATCGCCACCTAAAAATCCAATCAGTGTTACGGTGTTCAAGTACATTGCGTTTCTCCTTTTGCCCCGTTTCCCTCGGGGCAACGAATAGCAAGCGGAAACACTCCCAAGAGCGAAGCGGTGACCTGGAGTGCTTTGTTGGGGGGACCGGATTTGTACATAGGGAGTGCGCGACCGGGCCGAAGGCATGAACAGATCCGGGGGAACCGACAAAGCAGAACGGAGGCGAGCGCCGAGCGTGATTAGGCCGCCAGGCCGTCAAGCGCAGCCGTGCCCGAGGAAATCGGCGGCAACAGGTGAACGTATTGAATCGGAATCACAGGAATACTGTTGAGTTTGTGGCGGAAGAAAACGTCGGGCCAGGACTACGACATTGAACGATGAGCTCGCTACTGTTGTGAGAACACTGACGCGAACTACGACGGGTCCGCGCAGAATGAGGGAGTGGTAAGAGCCACCAGAGATCTGGAGCCCATTGGTAAGAAGATTCAGGTCGAGTGTGCCGCTATTGCCTCACGAATGGCTTCGCAAATCACGTCTAGCGATCGAAAGGAGTCGTTTGAACGGTCTCGAAGGATGGATTGTACAAGCGAAACTTTTGGATGAATACCGCGCGAAGACAAGTCGGCGACGATTTCCCAGACGCTTCGCCGCAGTAAATTCCGTCTTTCGAGTGCCGCCGCCTTTTTCCGTCGCAGATAGCGTTCGCGAATCGCCGTCCATAGTTCGGGGAACGCTCGCCTCAGCGACGTGTTGTGATGGCTCGGTAGTCGTGCGACAACCAACCTGAGCGGTGGAGCAGGTTCTTCCAACAGCGCAGCTTGAAAGACTGCCTCCGTTTGTGGCGGCACACGCGCCGGAGGCTTGCCGGTTACGGACACCTTGATTCCCCGGCTTCTTGCGGCAATGCCGCGACTCTTCAGAGCCTGCATGAGCTCTGGAAAGCGGAACCAAAGAGGTTTTGCTTGATGAAAGCCGACTCGTCGCGCAAGATCATCGAGCGTAGGTGGTGGATTCTCCCCGAGTGCCTTTGTCAAAGTCTGTTTCACAGCTTCGTTTGACTGGCGCTTGAATCCGCGATTCTTGGCAACCAGCAAGCGGCAAAGTTTTGGGAATCGCCGGTAGAGCCGACTGCAACCCTTCAATCCTAGCGAAGCGGCAACGGCTTGCAGGGATGGCGGCGGATCTTGTGCGATCCCGGCTTCGAGCGCTCGGCGCACCTGGTCCGCTGAAGTTCTCTTGGCCGATGGTGTTCGGAGTTTTTGCGTGAGGCGTGCGCAGACCGGTTGCAGTTGGCGTAGGCGGGACTCAGTTCGATAGCCGAACGGCTCAGCCACCTTTTCCACCGTTATTGGAAGATTGCTATTGAGTGCTTGTTCCAAAGCCCCAGCAGCAGCGTCTGGTTGTAGTGGAAGGGCGCGGCGGGGTTTGGGTAACTCCGGGCGAATCCGCTCTTCAGCGAAATCCCACATCTGATCCTCTGGAGAGATCGCCGCCATGAACAGGCGGACCGGCGATAATCTCAAAGCGCTGCATAGCCTTAGA
>JBAUOG010000558.1:0-4189 GCA_049579625.1 Bryobacteraceae bacterium | reverse complement strand
GTGACACGGTTAGTGAGAGGCCTGCTACTTACAACGGCGCCCTCGGCCTGTTGTGCCGGATGAACATACGGACGAGCGAACAACTGGAAACGCGATTGCTGCCATTTCATCCTGAACCCCGTCTCGGCGGACGGCGAGATCGTAGGCACGAAGGAGTTCAAAATCTTCGCAGGTCCACCGCCCATGAAAAGAAGGAGACGCTGGCGTTGAAGACCATCGCCGAGATCACAAAATGGATGACAGTAAACTCCGAAGCAATTTACTCGACGCGACCCTCGAAGATTTTCGGTGCGGGACCGAGTATGCAACACCGCCGGCGACGCTGGAATGGACGCAACGCCGGAGCATTTCAATGAGAAGGAACGTAAGGACTAAGCGGAGCAGACGTGCGGTTTACGACCAAAAGGGATGCTCTTTACGCTTTTGTCATGGGCCAGAACGCTCGTGAGACGCAGATTGCTGCGCTCGCTCCGTCTCGCGGTTTGGAGCAGCGCCAGGTGGCTCGTGTTGAAAGTTCTGGGAAGCCCTGGACCTCTGAGATGGAGACTTACGGACGACGCGTTGGTCATCGGCCCTCCGCAACAATGGGCCATCTGATTACGCTGTAGTATTTAAGATTCTCTTTGCTTAAGGTGACGAGAAGCGCCAGCAGGAAATCATACAGCAGCAGGCGGTGGTATCTAGTACTCCATCAGAGGTGGTTCAGTAGTCTCGCAACTCCCCCAACCCGTCAAACAATAAGCCAGGCGACAGGGCGCGTCGCGGTTCCCCAAGGGACTTGTGCCTTCTTTCGGGCCACCTTACACGTAACTGAGCCACTTCGATTTCCGCTTCGCACGCAGCATTGGAAACCAATGGCAAGGGAAGTAAAGAAAGATCAAGCAAACTGCGAACACCGCGTAGAGCACGCCGAGGGACCAGGTGTATCCCGGGGGCGCAGGCCCAGCTACCATTGGGTGATTGGCAAACAACCAGCTATTTACATGACCTTCGCGGACCAGGGAAACAATGCAGGCGGCAAGATGGATGAGCGGAATGTGCAGCAAGTAGTAGAACATTGGCACCCGGCCGAATGTCGTCGGAATCGCCGCGAGCTTGCCATGCCAGCTGTCCGCATAGGCTAACAAGACGAACATCGGCCCCAGGGTCATGAGTAGAAATGAGAGCGACGCCGGATACTTGGTCGTATTCAGAAATCTGAGCGTGGCTGGCATTCTCGGCGGCGCGAGTCTCCCTATTGTGGGCTGTGCTGGAGTTCCTGAGCTTTGAATCGCCGGAGGAGTTTGCTTCCATGGGCGAGGATCTCCGTATAAACTCACAGCACGAAGCACGATGAAAAGGGCGGTCAGCGCCACACCGAGCTTCAGACAAATCGCCCGGCGGCGCTCCGGTGGCATCTCCATCACCGTCCCGAATGCATATCCCACCATCATGACGCCGATCCAGGGCACGATGACGTATAGGATGAAAAGCGGCGGGCCGGAGCTGCCAATCTTCACTGTTCCGCCAAAATAGAGGATCTTGAGGATCCAGTTTGGTCCAGTGCTTCCGAACGCATCGTCTAACTGCCCACTGAAAAAATCCGCGATGTTGCTTCTACGAGATAAAGGTTTTCATTGACATTTTGCTGAGATCGTGATTCCATTCCAATGAAGGAAGGCCGGCCTCGACGTGCGATATTCCCGACTCTTCAACTCGAAGCATCTGGTTTTCCTGCTCGCTGGTCTTTTCTTGATTAGGCTCTCCGGTTCTAGTTCAAGTCCGCAGAGCCCGCAAAATGATTTGACCGCAGACACCTCCCCAAGAACGCCGGTAGAGTCTGCGCGAATTCGACAACATGGGACATCCGCCAAATACATAAAGATTTCTCCCGGTCGCGACCTTCACACAATCCTGAAAGAGTCGAACGGGAACCCCGTTGAAGTTCGAATCGGCGAAGGGTCTGTGGTCAACCAACCAGGCGGTTCACCCGTCACGCTCGAATCCTGGACAGCCGACCAGCTTTGCAAGTCGGACCTCGTCGTAGTAGCAAGCTTTAATAGGCAGGTATCCGGGCTTACTCAAGATAACGGGCTCGTCATTTCCGACTATTACGTGACCATCGAACAACAGCTTTACTCGCGCAACGGGGGGACAACATTGCTCCCCGGGTCAAGCTTGGTTGTGAATGGTTTGGGCGGCTCCACCGTTTTGACCGAGGGCCGAGCTTCTACGACCGTAGCTGGGGCAACAGCCTTTCAGCGCGGAATGCTGTATCTGCTTTTCTTGAAAAGCATTCCGGGCGACAGCGACTTTGAGCTGACAGACCTTGGGGGAGCGTTCATTTTGAAGCCGGGTGAAAATCCGGTAAATACATATCGCCTCACTCAGAACAAATTGAAAAGCTATTTGAGTGCGCTCGATTCAAATGCACTCGTAAACACCGTACGTTTGATGGCTACAACCGCACCGTCTTGTAAGGAATCCGGGCGATGACAGTTCCAGGAGACCGTCTAAGGGTGCTGGCCGCCATCGGTCTATTGCTTGTTGGCAGAGCTGAGTCGCAGTCCGTTTGCCCGACGCTTTCCCAGAATCCAATATTCCTTGCTCCAAACACTACGTATTACTATTGTTTCGATTCCACCGTTTCAAATTACGCAGGAATGGGCGCTCAGATAAACGCCGCGATCGCTGGCTGGAATCAGAATATCCCTTCGAACGTAAACATAAAAATACTTCCGCAGGGCTCTCAAAACCCTTGCAATTGGATTTGGAAAGCTGAGCCCGGGGAGAACCCAGTCTTTTCCACTTTCATCGCAAATACTGTGACAGTTACTTCTGGCCCAAATGGTTATGCCGCGAGTCTGTCGACCACGTTCTGGTTGGGCAATACGGCGGGCTGGAACCCCTCCAATGGTTCAACCTTCCTGGCCGCGGTCCTGAAGTGCTCCTACCACGAGAGCGGGCACGCGCTCGGCTTGACTGACCAGCCTAACAATCCGGCATTGGATTGCGGGGGACAAACGAAAGGAACGTCCGTAATGAACTTTTTTTGTGGCACAGATGACAGTTACAATTGGGCGCCCACCTCCGTAACGCAATGTGACAAGCAGGGAGTTACGAATTCCTACTTGCGTGTTTCTCCTCCCACTGGAGGAAGCGCGGGCTCGGGCGTTAACAGCCCTTGTGGCGCAAACAACCTTCAATGCCCTAACTCTTATCCGGTTTGCGGTACTAATGGTCAGTGGGTATGCCAGAACGGCGAACCTGGATGTTACGGTAATCAGCCGTCACCTTGTTGTGGCGAGTGCTACGTCGAGTGTGAAGCGGGTGGCTGGACCTGCATCGGAAGCCCAATTGTACTCGATGCTTACGGCGAGGGTTTCCACTTTACGAATGTTACCAACGGCGTACAATTCCGTGTGCTGCCGGGCCAGGTTCTACGGCAGATGAGCTGGCCTGATGCATCTTATCGCAATGGTTGGCTAGCCCTTGATCGAAATGGAGACGGGCTTATCAATGACTTTACTGAATTATTCGGTAACGCCACACCTCAGCCAAAGAGTGCTCATCCGAATGGGTACCTCGCTCTGGCCCTTTTTGACGACCCGTCGAATGGAGGAAATGGAAACGGTGCAATCGATCCGGGAGACGCAGTCTATGACCACCTTAGGGTCTGGATTGACGATAACCATGACGGCATCAGTCAGCCCAACGAGTTGCACACAATGCAAGAGATGGGAATTTTTAAGATCGACCTGACTTATTTCCTCTCCTGGTACACGGACGAGAACGGAAATGTGTTCCGCTATAAGTCGAGGGTTTGGGACTTGGCTGGACGTGAGCACGACGTTTGTTATGACGTCTTCGTGCAGATTGACGTGAATGCGAGCGCGAACTAGTTCTCAACTCGCCTTGCTGGCATTGGGCAGTCTCGTCTTTTCCTCCGCCGCTGTTCCTTCGGAACCCGACACTTGCGTCGCCCTGACTGAATCGAAGAAGCAGGCGCTGACTGGCTATGTTCGAAGCAAATACCATTTACCTGATGACATTTCGCTGAGCCTTTACAAAGATGACCTATTGCCTGGTTCGTGTTACCGGCGACTGGTCTTTCAGGGAACAAGCAAGATACGGTCTTGGGACTTGACTCTTTATCTGTCACCCGATCAGCGATTTCTCACAACAGAGGCTTACGACACGACTCTTGATC
>JBAUOG010000557.1:0-2224 GCA_049579625.1 Bryobacteraceae bacterium | reverse complement strand
ATCCACCATCTCGCGCCAGTTGCGTCGACGGTCCACCCGCAGCGCGGTCAGGTAATCGGGAGGCAGCATGTCCGGGACGCGGAAATTCGGATCGCTCGGGTCCGCGTTCAGCACGAACGGATCGTAGGCTTTCCCGAGATATCCAGCGTTCTGCCCGTGCGGCATATTGCCGCCCGTATTCCCTATGGGACGCGGCAGCAGCACGTGCGCCGGCACATCCCCGTTCGGCCCCTTCAGCTTGCTCAACACGCAGCCCATGTGGGGATGCTCGATGCCGCCCTGAAACAGGCGGCCCGTCTGCATCATCTGGTGTCCGGTATCGTGCACTGCTGCCGCGGTGTGATATACGCTCCGGACAATCGAAAACTTGTCGGCCTGCTTCGCCGTGCGCGGGAAATTCTCGGAGATCTCCATCCCCGGAACATTGGTCTTAATCGGCTTGTACGGCCCGCGAATCTCGCTGGGAGCGTTCGGCTTCATGTCGAACGTGTCGAGCTGCGAAGGTCCGCCAATGAGCATCAGCAGGATGCAATTCACATCGGAATTCGCGGCCCCGCGAGCACGCAGAGCGAACCAGTCGCTCAGGCTCAACCCCAGCGTAGCCAGCGCCCCGGCATGCAGGAAGTCGCGGCGTCGCAGGCCGTCGCAGAATTCCACCGGCCGGTCGGCATCGAGACGAAACATCAGCATCCCTCCGAATGCCATAAATTCTATCACTTGCGCGGCTACGAGGAACGAGTTTACTGTTGTTTCCAGCACCATGACACGACGGCCGGGACTGGGGGTTTCAGCAGCGCTTTGGCATCTTCGTGCACTGGGGCCTCTACGCCATCCACGGCTATCACGAACAGGAACAGTGGCGTCTCCGCGCCCCTCGCCGCCGAGTACGTCGAACTCCAGCAGCAGTGGAACCCCACCGGTTTCGACGCCGACGCCTGGCTAGGCTAGTACTACTGGGTCATAAAAGAACATTCTGATGTAGAATTGTTTTGTGGGATCACGCCTCTCCACGCCAGGCCCACAAGAGAAACGCTTCGCGGCATATATAGAGGGCCTGGCGAACGCCGCGGAGCACGAAGACCGGCACACTCCTTTGAAGAATTACTGCAAGGGATTGCTGTTACCCGGTGAGCGCAAGAGCATGGAGCCGATGGCGGCCCGACTGGATCCTGACAACGTCCAGGCGATGCGTCAGTGCCTGCACCATTTGGTAGCCAAGGCGCCCTGGAGCGACGAAATACTGCTTGGTGAAGTGCGCAATCAGGTGTTACCGGCGATGCAGAAGCAAGGACCAGTGGTGGCTTGGATCGTCGATGACACAGGCTTCCCGAAAAAAGGTACGCATTCGGTGGGGGTCGCGCGCCAGTACTGCGGACAAGTAGGGAAACAGGATAACTGCCGGGTAGCGGTGAGTCTGTCGGTGGCGACGTGGAGTTCCAGTCTGCCGATCGCCTATCGCTTGTATCTGCCGAAGGAATGGGCGGAAGACTCCGAACGGCGGGAAAAGACGGAAGTGCCCAAAGAGGTCGAGTTTCAAACCAAGCCGGAAATCGCGCTGGATCAGATCCGTGCGGCGGTCGCAGCAAACCTGGACCGTGGGGTTATTCTGGCTGACGCGGCTTACGGTATCAACACCGAGTTTCGCGACGGACTCGGCGAATTAGACCTGCAATATGTCGTGGGCGTGCAAAGTTCGATGACAGTCTGGGAGCCAGGCAAACAGCCTTTACCGGCGAAGGCCCGAGGAAAGATGGGACGACCTCCCCGGCTATTGCAGCGGACCACGGATCATCAACCCGTCTCCGTAAAGCAGTTGGCGATGAGCCTGCCCTCCACTGCCTTCAAGGAAATCACTTGGCGTGAAGGCACCGACCGGAAGTTGCAATCCCGCTTTGCCGCCGTCCGCGTACGCGCAGCTCATCGGGATTACGAGAAAGCGGAGCCTCGCGCGGAGGAGTGGTTGCTGATCGAATGGCCGCGCGGCGAAACAGAACCCAGTAAGTACTGGATGTCGACGCTGCCCCTCAACACCAAGCTCAAGGCCCTGATCAAGATGGCCAAACACCGCTGGATCATCGAACGGGATTACGAGGAGTTGAAACAAGAGTTGGGGCTGGGGCACTTTGAAGGTCGTAACTGGCGCGGGTTTCATCACCACGCGACACTCTGTATTGCAGCTTATGGGTTCCTGGTGGCCGAGCGGAACCGTTTTTCCCCCTCTGCC
>JBAUOG010000556.1:0-4304 GCA_049579625.1 Bryobacteraceae bacterium | reverse complement strand
CTAGTACACTAGCGAACGTACCATCATGAAGCAAAGCGTTCCCAGCGTTTTCTTGAGCTATGCCAGGAGCGACCGCGATCTAGTTCAAAGGATTGGGCAGGAGTTGCGCGAAGCGGGTTTGGAGGTTTGGGATCCCGAACAAAACATTCTGCCTGGCGCGAACTGGACGGCCGAGTTAAAAGCCGCCTTAGATTCCGCGAGCGCGGTCGTGGTGTTCATTTCGCCCGACGCCATGGCCTCGCGCTCAGTGTCTTATGAAATCGACTACGCATTGGGTGCGAGACATCTTCGAGGTCGACTTATTCCGGTGAAGATCCAGCCGACAAAAGATATCCCGTGGATACTGGATTCGCTTCAATCAGTCCAGTATCAAGGCCCTGGTAAAACGGGCAAGCAAATTGTCAAACTTTTAGGCCAGCCCCTCGATGCCCCGGAAGCGAAAAGCCGCGCCCTCTGAAGTTTTCATCTCTGGCAACTGGAATACAAGTCAAAATAGAAACTGCGGAAATCATTGTCCACCGGCGCGGCTTCCGTCAGGTTGCCTATTCGTCGCAACTAACATTCGTCTGGCTATTTAATACCACCCTCGGCGGTTATGCTTGTTAGGGGAGCCGGAAACCACCACTGCTGAAAACACTAGAGATTGCGCTCTGCACGGTGATAACCTAAGGGATTGTTATACCTATGAAATGCCCCTCCTGCGGCGGCCTGGACATCCGCGTCTCCAAGCGTAGCCCGCGCTTCTCGTTCTTATACGAGGTTCGCGGATACGAGCGGTATCGCTGCCGGGGGTGTCGCCATGCCTTCTGGGACAAACCGCCGGCTAACACGGACGAAAGCATCCGCCGCAAGCGCCAGCGCGGCTGGTCGGGATCGATCCAAAGCCAAGCCCGGCGCCGCGTGATCGAAATCGCAGTCTTCGTCACCATGCTGCTGATCTTTGTTATGGCGATCCGCTACTTCATCAATAAGGGTGACTCACCGTCCCCCGCCGGTCTGCTATTGCTCTCTTCCCTCTCCTCGCAAACGCCTGTTTCCACCGCTGAGTGCTGAATCTGGCGGTCGCCTACGTTCAGACCCGGTTATACTGGTTATTTGGGCTAGGCCTATCCGTCCGCCCATTGAACTGATCTCAGGAGTCCCCTCGAAAGCCTATGTTTGACCTGTTCCGAAGCCGAGAGAAGAGTGTGCGCATTCTCCTCGGAGCACTTCTCCTCGTTGTCGCACTCTCGATGCTTGCGTATCTGATCCCGGGCGGTCCCAGCACCTCCATGGGGACGTCTGAAGCCAATGTGATCGCCGAGATCGGCGATCAAAAGGTTACCACCCAGGACCTCGACCGCAGCCTCAACAGCCTCAAGCAGGGTCGCGCGGTTCCACCGAGCATGCTTGCCCAGTACGTGCCGGTGATTGTCAACCAGCTGGTCTGGGAAAAGGCCCTCGCGTATAAAGCCAAAGAGATCGGCATTACCGTTTCCGACCAGGAGATCGCCGACCTGATTCAGGAGCAGTTCGGCCAGGGGAAGACGCTGGACACAGCCACTTACCAAGCCATCGTTGCGCAGCAAGGACAGACCATCCCTCAGTTCGAATCCAACCTCCGAGCCATGTACCTGAGTCTCCGCCTGCAATCGCTCGCAATGCAGTCCGTGATGGTTAGCGAAGCCGAGGCGAAGGCCGAGTATGAGCGTCAAAACGCGAAGATCGGTCTGCAGTACCTGAAGATACCCCAAGCCAGCTTCGCTCCAAAAGTGAATCGTGATCCAGCACTCGTGAAAGCTTACTTCGACGCCAATCGTGGTTTGTTCATCACTCGCGAGAAGCGTAGCGGGGGCATTCTGGTTGGTTCGGTTTCCGACTTCATCCAGGGCGCCAAGCTCTCTGACGACGATCTCAAGAAGCTCTACCAGATGAACATCGATTCATACCGTGTTCCCGAGCGTGCCTACGTCCGTCACATCCTGGTTATGACGCAAGGTAAGCCGAAGGAACAGGTGGATCAACTCCGCGCCAAAGCGGAGGCCCTGCTAGCCCAACTCAAGAAGGGCGCCGATTTCGCCGACCTTGCCCGCAAGGACTCCGATGACAAGACTTCCGCCGTGAAGGGAGGAGACGTCGGCTGGCTGACCCGCGGCCAAACGGTGCCTGAGTTCGAGCAAGTGGCGTTTGCGCTCAAGCCGAAGGAGATTAGCGGCATTGTCACCACTCAATACGGCTTCCACATTATTCAGCTAATGGATCGTCAGACGGCCCATGTACGGACCTTTGAAGAAGTCAGGCCCGAGTTGCTCGCCGAAGCCCAGAAAGAGACCGGCGACAGGTTGCTGGCAACAGCAATGTCTAACGCAAGAGCTGAATTGGTTAAGAACCCGACGCAGGGCGAGGCAATCGCCAAGCGGAACAACCTCAAGTTCTTCGGCGTCGACCACGTCCTGCTGGGAGCTCCTTTGCCGGATGCCGGGTCGCGGCCTGAGGTTAATGAGGCGTTCATCTCCACGCCAAAGGGTGGTGTAAGCCAGGTTGTTAATCTCGAGAACACCGGCCAGGCCGCCATCGTTGTCATCACGGATGTATTTCCGCCACATCCCTCGGACTTCGCGGAAGCGTCTCAAGACGTCCTGGATCGCTATGTCTCAGCGGAATCTTCAAAGCTCTTCTTACAGGCCGGCAAGGATGCGGCGCAAAGGCTTCAGAAGGGTGAAACCATGGAGGCGGTAGCCAAGCTCTACAATGGCACTGTCGAAACCGCCGCACCCTTTACTCAACTGGGGTCCGCCGAAGGCATCGGGCCCGCGAAGAACCTGGCGGAAGGCTTCCGCAAGAAACCGGGTGAAGTGTTTGGCCCTGTTTTCATCTCCGGCAACGCCTTCGTTTGCAAAGTCACTGATGTTACCCCGGCAGATATGACTAAGTTCGCCGCTCAACGGACACACATCATAGAGATTCTGCAGCGGGAGAAAACTCAAGCTCAGGATACCGTGTTTCGCGACAGCGTTCTGTCGGACCTCAGGCGCCGCGGTAAGGTCAAGATGAATGAACAGGCGATCGATCGAATCGTGCAATCGCTGAAGGCTTAGAAGGCGAAGCCAGGAACCGAATCGATTGATTGCCCAGCTAGTCGGCTTCCTGCGCAGCCTGACCGACCCGGACAAGCTCATCTACCTGCTCTCAACCGTAATAACCGGTTGGTATGGCTATTTGGCGCTGTTCCTTATTGTGTTCAGTGAAAGTGGCCTGCTGGTTGGTTTCTTTCTACCGGGCGACTCACTCCTCTTTACGGTAGGTGTAGTGGCTGGGGCAGGAAAGCTCAACGTCCTCTTGATGATCATTCTATTGTCAGCGGCCTCCATCCTCGGCGATGGCTCTGGGTTCTATCTCGGAAGTACCCTTGGTTACAAGCTTTTCAGCAACCCGAAGTCGCGCATCTTCCGGCGCGAGTACCTGGAACGCACCCACGCTTTTTACGAACGGCATGGCGGCAAGACCATCCTGTACGCCAAGTTTGTCCCGATTATTCGAACCTTCGCGGCATTCATCGCCGGCGTGGGCAAGATGAGTTACCCACGGTTTCTGGCGTTCAACGTGTTTGGCGCAATCGGATGGGTGACAAGCATGATAATGCTGGGCTACCTACTCGGCGGAGTTCCAATCATCCGGCGTAACTTCGAGAAGGTCGTGTTGCTGATCATCGCGATTTCATTAATCCCTGCTGTCTTGCAGGTCGTCAACGAACGGCGCGGCACTCCTCATCATCACTGATGTGACGTAAGGGGATCCGACAAGACTGCACGGATCGCCTCGCGAATCTGCGCGTCTTGTTGTGCCGCGATCTCATCACCTTCTTCAACGCCCTTCGCTTGCGTCACAATATCGGCCTTTAACTGGTTACTGACCCACGCACGCTCACTCGACCACTCCCCCAAATTCGGCTGGATATTCCGCTGCGAGAGAAACACCCGAAACTCATCCAGCAACTCCGGCGTGACGTCAAAGGACTCCGGCAGCGGACTGTGTGTCTGCAGATACTGAGATGCGAATGCGATGAGTGAGCCACTCGCGTCCAACACGAGCTCCAATCGGGATGGCGGCTGAGGCAGAACGTGGATATCCGGCTGGATGCCGCCGCCTCCCGTTACGGTTCGGCCGCGGTCGGTCTTATAGGTTGGCTTCAGCGTCTCACCGTCTGCAGCGAATGTCGCCGAGAGCGCCGAGTTTCTCAATGGCCGCTGAATAGAACGACCGCTCGGCGTATAGTAGAACGCGGTCGTCAACGCCAAACCCGCGCCATTCGCTAGCGGCAACAC
>JBAUOG010000555.1:0-1807 GCA_049579625.1 Bryobacteraceae bacterium | reverse complement strand
AGGCGGACCACAAGGCCCGCCTTTCCCCGATGCGATGGGAACCGGATTAGAAAACGATCTTGCCGCTGAGTTGAAAAACGCGGGGCGATGAATCAAATCCGAGGAAGTTCCCGTAAGCGCTGGTGGGCGTACCTTCCATGTTTTGGATCAGGCCGAAGGTGGAATCACCTGTCGGCTGTGACGGATTTGTTACGCCGGCCACGTCCAAGAAAAATGCGACTTCCCGCACCGAGCCCGGGCTCGGCGAAATCGTCCGCCGTGAATCCTCCCAAAAAACCGATTTAGCGCGTTGAGGGTGTGAGCTAGGATACAGAATAGCGGCGGCGGGCTTGGTTCGAAGGGGAGGAAGAGACGGTGCCAGGACGGCGGGGAGGGGCTTTTGAGGGTGGGATCGAGACCCCACCCCTCACATCAGAACGATATCTTTAGGCTAGTGTTACGTCTTCCGCCTGTAGGCCCTTCGGGCCATTCTTCACAACGAACGAGACGCGAGCGCCCTCGTCCAACGAACGATAGCCGCTGGCGGCGATGGCGGAAAAATGGACGAATACGTCCTGTCCGTTCTCGCGTTGGATAAATCCAAAGCCCTTGGCGGCGTTAAACCACTTCACTGTACCTGTTTCTTTCATTTGGTTCTCTCTTTCAGTTCCCGACGTTCGATTACTGCTGGCCCTAACTGAGATCACCGAAATGCCTCGAGGTACAAACAGCCGGAATCAATTGACGTACTAGGATGTTACGGTCGTCAATAAGGGTAACACGGAAGCGATTCTAAATCTCGACCATTTGCGGTTCCGACCTTGCCGGGACGCCAGTTCCGGTGGCCGCCGCAGCCTTCCACCCGTGCCCCATCAAATGCTGCGCACCGGCATACTCACGATGTCGTCGATCTGGATCGCCTCTTTCACCACGTACGGTTCGCCATATTTGACGCCGATCAGGTTGCCGTAGAAGCGCGCAACAGAAGCGAGCCGATCTTCCGCTTCCTTCTGATTGGGGAACAAATCCGAGGCTTCGCCCGAGTTTCCGTATTGCGACACATAGCTCAATAGGGCCGCCATACGGCGCTCAAACTGGCGCGAAATGTCCACCACGAAGGACGGCGTCACGTTGGCGTACAGCGATGCATACAGCACCTTGAACGGTCGATGCGGCGGTGTATCTTCCTCGAGGCGCCGCAATCCGGCAAGAAAACAGGCTTCGTATCCGATCTCCACCGTCCGGTAGTGGTCCGGGTGACGGCCTGTCCAGTAGGGCAGAATCACCACCCGCGGCTTCACGCGCCGGATTACGCCGGCCAGCGTCATCCGTGCGGTGATCGTGTTTTCCAGACGCGCATCCGGCCAGCGCAGATTCTGCCGCCAGGCCAGCAGCAAGCGCGCCGCAGCCGTTTGCGATTCTTCGATGCGCAATTCCGGCGTGCCACGGCTGCCCATATCGCCCGCAGTCAGGTCGAGTACTCCCGTTCGATAGCCCTGCTCGGCCATGCGGATCAGTGTGCCGCCGCAGGTTTGCTCGACATCATCGGGATGCGCGGCCAGCGCCAGGACATCCAGCGGCCGCAGGTTTTCGAAGGCTTCATTCGGATCGCGCATAGGAGTCGATTCGTCTTCTTGATGGTACGTGGTCTCGTGGCGATGTGCGAACAGCCAGTCGCGTTGTTCTGAAAAAATACAAAACTGATGAGTCCCGAGAACTTTCCGAGGCGCGACAGTCATGGAGGCAAAGACTACAGACGTGTACAGCATGACGTGCATAGCATTGACGGGTGAGTAATCGCCCATCTACAATCGCGGCATGCCAAGAA
>JBAUOG010000554.1:0-2626 GCA_049579625.1 Bryobacteraceae bacterium | reverse complement strand
CGGGTATGGATCTTCGGGCGGCTACGCTGCGGCGCTGGATGCCTACGGCACCGCCTACGTGACGGGCTACGCAGACGGTTCTCAAGCCACGAACGGCGCCCTGAACAACTGCTGTGCGTTTGTGACGAAGCTCTCGAATACGGGCAGCGAAGTCTATACCGCGCTCATCGGCGGCGACGTGGGCCGAGCCATCGCGGTGGACACCCAAGGCGCTGCGTATGTCGCCGGTTACAGCACGGCGGGCTCATTCGCGAACAATCCGAAGGGAGCGCAGATGGTCAATGCCGGCGGCGGGGACGCCTTCGTGGCGAAACTGAGCCCGGATGCGACTTCACTGGTTTGGGCGACGTTCCTCGGCGGGAGCGGTTCCGACTCTGCGAATGCGATTGCACTGGGCACGGGCGGCGTGGTCTATGTCGGCGGCCAGACCTCGTCCCCCGATCTGCCTGTGACCGCCGGCGTGATTCAGGGTGCCCATCGAGGAGGGCAAGATGGGTTCGTAGCGAGCTTGAGCGCCGATGGCAGCTCATTCGGATTTGTTACCTACCTGGGAGGCGGCAATGACGATACCGTCGCGGCACTAGCGCTGAGCGCCAACGGCCTGATTGCGGCCGGCAACACGAGTTCGCACGACTTCCCGATTGCCAACGCCGTCCAACCTGCGTTTCCCGCTTCGCCTTATGCGTTTTTGAAGAGCACGAATTCGGGCACATCCTTTACGGGAGCCGACAACGGTCTCCCTTACTACAGCGGCTTCATCCTTCCCGATCCTTCCTCGGCCGGGACCATTCTGCTGGACACAGGCCAAGGCATCTTTCGCAGCACGGATGACGGCGCCAGCTGGACAAACGTCGAACCGGACAGCAACGGAAGCACGGTCCGCAGCCTCTCCAATCCGTCGGTGATTTATACGGCCTCCGGCTGCAGCCTGTATAACTCGAGCGACGGAGGCCGGACATGGAACGCAACCTACACGAATTCCACCCCGTGCGCATCCGTGATCGCAATCAGCCCAACTGATCCGAACACCGTTCTGCTATTCGACGGTTTTGCAGAATACCGCTCCACGGATGGCGGCATCACCGTCTCGCCTGGCATAACGATACCCATGTCTCTTGCTTACGGTGGAAATTCTGTGGCGAGCCCTGACGGGTCAGTGTATGTGGTCGCAAGATACGCCGGCTTGTATAAGACTACGGACGCGGGATTGACGTGGACCCAATTGGGCGGTGGCGCGCTGCCAGCCGAGTTACGTGGATTCGCGGTCAGTGCGAGCAACCCCTCCACCCTGTACGTGGCTGATGGCAATAATGTCTACAAGAGCGTGAACGCAGGAGTGTCCTGGAGTACGGTTGGGCACGGAACGGCGTTGGATTATCTTGCGGTCGATCCGTCTAACGCGCAGAAGATCTACGGCGTTTCCTACAGCGGGGCACTCTTAGTCTCAATTGACGGGGGCGCCAGTTGGGCATCGTCCGGCGCACCGCTAGACTGCTACTTTGTCCTGAGCTTGGCAATAAGTCCGTCAAACCCCGGCGAACTCTATGTGAGCAACTACGTTCCGCAGAGCGGGTTCGTTTCCAAACTGAGCGATGACGGCAAAACGTTGATTTGGTCCACCTTCTATGGGCCGTACGACAACTCGCAGGTCGGCGGCGTGGCGGCAGCGCCCTCGGGTGATGTTTGGGTGGCCGGCGTTGCCGCGTCCGGGAGCCTCCCGCTGACCGCAGACGCGCGTAACGGGAACACTTATGCTCTGGGCCCGGCATTTCTGGCCCGGATTGCGGATAATACTGCGTCCTGCAGCAACACCTCGATCAACCCGGCAACGCAATACTCCTATTCCGACGGCAGGCTCGCATTCACAGTTACAGCGCCAAGCGGCTGCGGGTGGACGGCCACACCTTCCACTAACTGGGTTCACGCGATCCGGACCTCCGGAACCGGGTCCGGCACGATTCCGTTGGCGGTGGACGCGAACACGACGATCAATACACGGGTCGGTACCGTCATTGCGAATGGCCAGATCTACACGATCGTGCAGCCTTCTTCGAGTTGCACCTACCAGTTATCGAATCCATCGTTGACCTCGGCGGGGGGCACGGCCACGATCGCAGTGACTGCTCCCGCAGGCTGCCCGTGGGACGTCGAGTTGGGCAACAGCGATCCCGCGACCTTGACCTCGGCATCCACGGGGATTGGCAGCGGAACGGTCAGCGTTCTCGTTCCGCAAAGCGCCGGCGTCGAGAGCGTTTCTTATGGCGTCCGGATTGGCGGCTCTTACACGGGAATCAGTGACGCGAGCGCCTGCGTCTACTCGTTTCCAAATGGAACGAACATCGCGATACCGATGGATGCCCTCCGATACTCCATCCAGGTCAACACAAACCTCGATGGCTGCGCCTGGAATTCCTATAGTGATCAGCCAAGCTGGCTGACGCTGGACAGTGCCAGCCTTGGTGGCACCGGGGCGCTCAATTACAACGTGGCCCTGAACAATACCGGCGTGGATCGGACGGCTCATATCTCGATCGGTGGCCAGGAGCTCACCGTTAAGCAGGATTTCAACGCGCCGAAGACCGTGCCTGGGGATATTGATGGCAATGGTGTACCGGACTTGATATGG
>JBAUOG010000553.1:0-4486 GCA_049579625.1 Bryobacteraceae bacterium | reverse complement strand
TGGGTTCGACCTTCTGGCGGTAGATGCAAGGTGCGAGAATGGCAATTCCCTTCGCGCCCTTCTTCACGTTGCGTCCCAGCTTCTTCCAAGTGTGAAATCCGGCGACTCTGGAGGCCGACGGGCATTGAGAACCACTTTCACACTGCCCACAAATCATCGTTGGCCAAGATCTACTACAAATTCCACCCTTATGTCGGCAAAGATGTCCGCATCCTTCGTCGATTTCGAGCATTGAGGGGAAATGATGTTGAAATTCAACTCGCAGATGGAACACATCAGGGAATACCGGGCTGGATGTTGGACGAACAGGCCTGCCTTGATACGGATGAGCAGGACAGTCCTCGCATCGCTGTCTTGGCGCTGAATCATCTGCAAAGGATGTTGAGCGCACAACCACTGCTGCAGCGTGCCCGCGGGAGTATTCTACCCGGACAGGAGGCGCATGCAGAGAACCAAACGACAACTACAGCTTCTGTTTCAGCCGGAGGAGATAGCTCCAAGCCTATCGCTGGAACTGAAGGCGCGCACCATCGAGCTGCTGAGCCTGATGCTGCGAGAGACAGCACGAAGGGGACCATCAACAAACAAGGAGGAAACTGATGAGCGACAAACTTCAACCGACACACCTCGAACGTGAAGCTTATGTTTACGTCCGGCAGTCGTCCATGACGCAGGTTCGGAATCACTTGGAAAGTCAAGATCGCCAATATGGTCTCGCCGAGAAAGCGAACGTTCTCGGGTTTAAGGCCGTCACCGTAATCGATGAGGATCTTGGGCGCTCGGGAACCGGTTCAGTCGAGCGACCAGGATTCGGAAAGCTGCTGGCGGCTGTCTGCTCCGGAGTCGTAGGCGCAGTGCTGGCTTTGGATGCATCCCGCCTGGCTCGGAACAATCGAGATTGGCATCATCTCATCGACTTGTGTGCCATGACGCAGACGCTTGTCATCGATTACGATGGCACGTATGATCCGACACTCCTGAATGACAGATTGGTCCTGGGCCTGAAGGGCACAATGAGTGAATTCGAGATGAGTCTGTTGCGACAACGCGCGCTGGAATCCCTGCGTCACAAAGTGCGTCGGGGCCTCGTCCTCACTCAGGTAGCGGTAGGATTTCTGCGAACAGAAGATGACCGGATGGAGTTGACACCAGACTTACAGGTCCAGGAGGCGATCCGCACCCTGTTTTATAAATTCCGCGAACTCGGGACAGTTCGTCAGGTGCTGCTCTGGTATCTCACGGAGAAGATCCCGCTGCCAACCTACAATCGGGGCTCTTCGAAGATTCTTTGGCGGCTTCCGGTATATGCACGCCTCTACACGATCCTCACAAACCCTGTTTATGCGGGCGTGTTCGTATATGGCCGTCGGGCGATGCGCACTCGAGTTGTGGAAGGACGAGCAAAGAAGACACAACGCCTGGTGAAGGCCCCGGAGGAATGCGAGGTATTCATTCCCAACCACCACGAGGGATACATCTCATTTGAAGAATTCAAGGAAATCCAAGCTCGCATCCATGACAACGCAGCAATGCAAGGTCGAATGGCTGTCAGACACGGTGGCGCAGCAAAGTCAGGGAAGGCACTCCTCTCCGGTTTACTCCGTTGCGGCAAGTGCGGACGGACTTTGGCTACAAAGTATGGCGGGGAAGGAAGCAATCCGCGCTACGAATGCTCCGGTGAGAATGGTCGCTACTATGGCGGCAAGTGCTTGAGCACGGGCGGCGCCACAATGGATCGTGCTGTTTCCGCAGAGCTTCTCATCGCGATGCGGCCACTCGGTATTGAAGCAGCGATGGATGCCTGGGATCGCCGTCAGGAGTCAGAAGATCAGAAGGTACGTGCCCTTCAGATGGCGCTGGACAAAGGCCGCTACGAGGCGGATCGAGTCCAGCGTCAGTATGACGCGAGCGATCCAGCAAATCGGCTGGTCAGTGGAGAACTCGAACGACGCTGGAACGAGGCGCTACAGAAAGTGGCTGCGCTGGAAGCAAAGCTGGATCTTATGCGCCAATCGGTGAAGGTATTGAGTCACGAAGACCGAGCGCTGCTGATGAGGATGGGCGAAGATCTGGACCTGGTGTGGAATCACCCCCAATGCCCGGTTCATCTCAAGAAGCGAATTTTGCGGACCGTCATCAAGGAAATTATCGTTACCGAACAAGAGTCTCCACGGAAGATTCTGATGACGGTCCATTGGAATGGTGGCGTTCATACCCATTTGGAGGCAAATCGAAGAACGCAGGGGCAGCATGAAAACGGTAACGATATGGCCGTCGTTGATCTGGTGCGAGAACTGGCTAGGGTCTGCAATGACTACGCCGTGGTTTCAATCCTCAATCGGCTGGGCTATAAGACAGGTGCAGGAAATACGTGGACCGAGTCGAGGGTCCAACACCTTCGTCATACCAACCAGATCCCGTGCTGCCCGCCGGCTGATGAGCGGCCTTGGGTGACCATGACGTACGCGGCGGAGGAACTTAAAGTTAGTCAGATGGTTGTCCGACGGCTGATCAAAGCGGGCACTCTTCCAGCGTGCCAGGTGATCAAACACGCACCTTGGGTCATCGAGCGCAAAGATCTGCAATTGCCTGCCGTGCAGCAAGCGATCTGGCTGGTCCACGAAGGAATTCGCCATGCGAGTACAACGGAAGATCAAGAACGGCTTTTCGTCGATGAATAGGAAGCCGACCCTTACTTCCCGATAAGGGCACTTGAACGGAAGCCACTACCACCAGTGCACGGCAGCGTTTGCCGCGCCAGCGGCTTCGATCAGGTGTGGATTTGATGAATACTAAATACTTGCCGACCACAGTGGATCTATCGACCTGAAGCTGGCTTCTGTCTGAATAGCCCACCATTCGCCTGGAGTGTCCGCTGTCAGAGGGGCCGCTCACGCGGCGACCTCCTCTCTGCCTGGCGAGGCCACCGTTTCGGCAGCCTCCGTATTATGCTGATTGCCTTCGATTACCTCGATTAAGTGCTTCGCAGCGTTGCTGATGGTTTCGAGCGAGTCGCGAAGCTGCTCTCCATCGACGTTATACGTGGCCAGGTAGTTGGACGCTACATGCTCGATTCCAAAGTGGCGCATGACGACATAGGCGGTCGCTTCCGCTTCAAGTTCACGCTGACGTTTCGATATTGTCTTTCGGTCTTCCCCTCTGTGGAGCAACTCGTGGCTCAGTTCATGAAGAATAACCGCCGCTTTGGCCGGTGTTTCGAGCGACTTCCGTATAACAATTCGTCCTCCTGCGGAATAGCCTTGAACTCCCGCTTCCGAGATCTCTTCATAGTCAAGCTGGATCGAGAGTTTTCGCGCAGCGGCTTCTAGCTGAGGAAGTAAGTCCTCTCCGCCAGTAGCGGCAGCATAAGTGAGAGTTGGAACAGGTTCACCATCGGTATCTTCCTCGGCAAAGACCCAAACAACTTTGAATCCGCCTAGGCGCTTGGTGGTCGGGCTATCATCGCTTTCGGGTTCGGCCTTTTTGCCGTAGATACAGGGAGCCAGAATTGCAATTCCCCTCGCTCCTTTGACGACATGGCGTCCCAACTTGCGCCAGGTCTGGAAGCCGGCAACCCTTGAAGCTAAAGGCCGTTGAAGCAGAATGAGGATCTGATTATTGAGCGAATAACTGGAAAACTTCGCCATCGCATCGAGCCAGTTCAGGAAGGTTTGGCTTTTTCGAACCGCATCGGTCTCGGTGGCCAGGGTGTTGATAGTCGTCTCGATTTGTTCAGCGAGAGCGCGTGTCTTTTCGTTCATCATGATTGTGATCTCCTTTATGTCGTGTGCTTGCTGCACATGACCTGAGGAGCTGGCGTGAGTCAAGGCCGGAGCGAAGCGGAGTGCATCTTGGCCTTGACCGGCAGCTAGGATGGGAAGACAGCAGCAGGCACAGACTCCCCAATTACCGGTACTGCGTTTGGAGATTTTATTTAAAGGGGGATCATGTCTTCCGCAGGAACTCCATATTGTTCGGCGGTTATCATTTGCATTCGATACCAGGCAGGACGCGGCGCGGCAACCCTATGGCATCGGCCTTTTGTTATGGCTGAGACGCAGCCGTAATCTGTTAAACTCGAAGTCCGCTGATGCAGAAGTGCAAAACGCATCTGCTTGGAAATACTGGAGTCCAGTCACTTGGAGCACTATGTCACCCATTCCTGCAAAGCAATGAGGATTTGGTTGTTCCAGCTAAAGGACTGGAATTTCGCCATGGCGTTGAGCCAGTTAAGAAACAGTTCGCTTCGGCGGGCCTCATCGGTTTCCGCGGCTAGAGTGTTCACGCTGATCTCGATCTGTTCCGCGAGAGAGCGCGTTTTGTCGTTCGTCATGATGTTGATCTCCTTGTCGTGTGCTTGCTGCACAGGACCAGAGGAGCTGGCGTGAGTCAAGGCCGAGCGAAGCGAAGTGCACTTCAGCCTTGACCGTCAGCTAGGATGGGACGACCAGCAGCAGCACAGGCCGTTTACATCCGCTTGTCAAGG
>JBAUOG010000552.1:0-3152 GCA_049579625.1 Bryobacteraceae bacterium | reverse complement strand
TGGTTCCCGAAGCAGTCTCAAGCGACACACTTTGGGATTACACTATTTCTTTTTCCTACTCTGCTTTTATGCTCATAGGGGGATTTGCGGCAGGCTCAGTGGCGGCCCAGATCCGAGCGCACGTCATCGTCGCTCTTGATGAGGCCCGGGGCCTGGCGAAATTGGAGCAGGACCTTAGTCTCGCGCGCACCATCCAGCAAGGGCTGCTGCCGAAGGAGTCGCCAAAGATCGACGGCTTCGATATTGGCGGATGGAACAAGCCGGCTGATGAAACCGGCGGAGACTATTTCGACTGGCAACAGCTAGCCGATGGACGTCTCGCCGTCACGATTGCCGACGTAACAGGTCATGGAATCGGATCCGCGATTGGTATGGCCGACTGCCGTGCTTACGCGCGCGCCGGATTCGCCACTGGAACGGATCTTAGCCGTTTCTTAATCCACCTGAATCAGCTTCTTAACGATGACCTGCCACCAGACAAGTTCGTCACATTAGTAGCCGGACTGCTGAATCCTAAGGAGGCGACTCTCGACTTAATCTCTGCCGGTCATGGGCCGCTGCTTTTCTATTCATCGCAAGAAGATCGGTTCACCAGGCACGAACCTCAGGGTCCTCCCTTGGGTCCCTTTCGGGGGTTCCCCTATTCCGATCCTCACACATTGAACTTCATCCCCGGCGATATTCTCGTTCTGGTCACTGACGGATTCGTCGAATGGGCGAACGCCGGCGGCGAAGAGTTTGGCCAAGGCCGACTCGAGGAGGTGATTCGCAGGTGCCGCGACATGTCTTCGGAGAGGATCAT
The DNA here is from genome assembly GCA_049579625.1 of Bryobacteraceae bacterium. Taxonomy (GTDB): domain Bacteria; phylum Acidobacteriota; class Terriglobia; order Bryobacterales; family Bryobacteraceae; genus CAJCIT01. Next base: position 2,350 of record JBAUOG010000552.1, on the reverse strand, counting down.
TTCCGAGCTGTACTCCGCTGTCGTAAGGTTCGTCGGATCCATGCCGCAGTTTGACGACCTCACCGCCCTGGTCGTGAAGCGTGTTTAGACCCGTAGGCGTGGAAACGTTTGGCGCTTCGGCACCCGCCGCGACGCAGGCCGTGGAGGACGGCAATCTGAACATCCCCTGCTTCGGCAGCCGAACAAATGGCAACAGGAGTGCAGAGTCTTTAAGTAGATCTGGAACAGGAGAGGCACATGCAACTGCTACACACGAAGGCAATCACGGAAGAGAAGACGGCAGCGTACGCGACAGCAGACGAGTTACGCAAACTGTTTGCTGAACAGATGGATAATCTGCATCTACTCGCCTTCTTACTTACAGCTGACGATGAGAAGGCTCAACAGTGCATCGTATCCGCCATCGTTGAGTGCGGCAACGGAACGCTGGTATTTAGACAATGGGCTCGTGCCTGGGCCCGGCGCACGATCATCAAGAATGCCATCCGGATCGTTGCACCTCGTCCGAACCACAGCAGCCAGACGTCGGGTCCACTGCGCTCGGAAGTAGACTTTGAGGCCCAAACAAAACACGAGACTGATCCTGCTATCTTGCGACTGCTGCGGCTCGAAGATTTCGAGCGATTTGTCACTGTCATGTCTGTTTTTGAAGAGCATTCCGACAACGACTGTTCGCTCTGGCTAGATTGCATGGATCAAGATATTCGGGAGGCTCGAGAAAGAGCCCTCCAGAGCATTTCTGCTCAGGAACTTGCTGACAACGGCGGCTCCTGAATCAGAACCGAGGGAGCGCCTCGTGGACAGAGAATGAACGCCTCAGCAAACGCCAGCTCAAGTGCTGTGCCCTGATGTGTTCGGGCTTTCTAAAAGGGTAATTCACTGCACGATTGAAGGAAAAGATGAGAGTAGCATTGTGGCTTTGTTGCATAATCGTGTTCCTGTCCACCGCGGCAGTCTGTGGCGCCGTAAGTCGCAAATCAGACCCGCAGCAGCGGCAGAGAGAAGGCTACGCTCTTTTTATGAGATGCGAGTTTAAGAAGGCCGCGCAAGCCTTTCAGAAGGGAGTGTTGGAATCCCCGGACAGTGCTGTCCTACATTACTGGTTAGGCAAGTCTTATGCGCGGCAGGTCGAGTTATCAACGTTTTCCGCCGCGAGAAATGCCCGGAAAGCGCGTGGAAGCCTTGAGCAAGCTGTCAGACTCGATCCATGCAATGAAGACTACCTGCGGGAGCTATTCGACCTGTACGTCGATTTCCCGGAGTTCTTCGACCGGGGATTAGATCGCGCGGCGGATCTCATAGGATCCGCTGGATCCGAAGAGACCCGGGAAGAAATGTCTATGAGACTCCAAATGTCACGCAATAACCATAGCGGCTTGGAGAAGCCGGTACGGTCTGCGACTTTGTGGACAGTGTCCGGACTTGGCTATCTCGCCCGGCTTCCGTGAGCACTTTGCAATCTTCGGCTGTGCCAACGAACTTTTCGTGCCGAGCTACGGCATCTGCTTCGGTAGATGAGCAGCTCAAGCCCGAACGGATCGAACTTAGACCGTGAGATAGCAATAAACCAGCGCGACGTTCGTGCTCACCTTGTGCAGGACGTCCGAGTTGCACTCGACGCAATTCATGACGGCACGTACGGACTCTGCGCGTCGTGCGACGAAGCCATTCCGCTCAGGCGTATGAAGGCTGTGCCGTGGAAGCGGCGGTGTGTGCGATGTCAGACTGAAGCAGAGTTGATCTGCCAGGACCGTTCATCAGTTATTGACACCGCCGCGTAGAGTGGGTTTGTCGCTCATCGACTACTGGATGTCGCCGGCGGTAACGGGCATCTTCATAGTCGTTGAAGAGCCTTAGCCCGCTCCTGGCGGCATGCCTCTGTAAATTCTCGGAGCGGATCTAGATTCTTATCGCCGTTCGCGTATCGCGCAAGAACTTCGGCGGGATCCCCCGGCGGCCGTTCATAAGCCTGAAGCAACAGCTTTCCAACTTCCTCCGCGGAACGAAGAACCCGGTCACTCGCTGTCAAGCGTATGTGGGCCACTTTTGCGTAGAGGCGCATAATCTTTGCGGGGTCGATTGCCGACCGCTGAATGGAGTCGGCAAAAAGATGTACAGCTTCCTCGACAAATATTCCATATAGTTTCTCGTGTTCCTCTAGATCAGCTCGGAGGCGGGCCCATCGAGCTTGCAGCCGCTGTCCTATGAACGCCGCAGTTATGGATGCGCAACCGCCAACGAGGGATCCAGCGAGAGCCGCAAACGCCGCGATAACCGGTCCACTAACGGTCATAGAGTTCGTCCCGCTTAAATGAGCGCCCGCACTTTGCAATCTTCCCCTGTGCCGGCC
>JBAUOG010000551.1:0-1643 GCA_049579625.1 Bryobacteraceae bacterium | reverse complement strand
GTTGAGAATGGATGGCCGTGCTCACTTGAGCTTGAGGAACACAGCCACGCAGCGATGGCCAATGCATATGCAGCTGGCGCCGCAGGTCTGCCATGCGCAATTTTTCGTGGGTATCAAGGTTCTGATCTGGTGGACGTGAACTCGAATATCAAGTTCATTACGTGCCCTTTTACTAATGAGCAACTGGCTGCGGTGCCTGCGATACGACCGGAAGTAACTATTATTCATGCCCAACGGGCGGATCGGCAAGGGAATGTGTTGATCGAAGGAATTATTGGGGTTCAGAAGGAAGCAGCATTGGCTGCGACGAATGTAATCGTGACCGTGGAGGAGGTTGTAGACGATCTGCTTGCTCTGAGTACAAATTCGACAATTCTACCACATTGGACGATTGATGCTATTATTGCAGCGCCGTGTGGAGCATTGCCGTCTTATACGCATGGGTATTACCGTCGAGACAATGCTTTCTATACCGCATGGGATGCTATTTCGCGTAGTAGGGAGACGTTTCTTAGTTGGATGGAGGAGCATGTTCTTTATGTACATGGGAAACATTAGCGTTAGGGGAACGGCGGGCGACCATAAAGGCCGGCCCATCCACGCCTCACCCCACTCGCTCCTACAGGGGTATCCTCCTGAAATGATGGATAGCCATCGAATCGTTATGTGAATTGATTGAAAGATTAGTCTGAAGGAAACGCATGCAGTATACAACAACGGAAATGATGGCTGTTGCAGCGGCGCGAGTGTTAAAGAACGATGATGTGTGTTTTGTGGGCATTGGAGCACCTTCGGTCGCCTGTAACCTGGCTCGGTTGACCCATGCTCCAGATATCACACTCATCTACGAGTCGGGCACAATCGGGACGAAGCCAGATGTACTTCCACTTTCGATAGGCGACCCGGAATTGAGTGAGACTGCTGTCACAACCGTTTCGGTCCCGGAGATGTTCCAGTACTGGCTACAAGGTGGCCGTATATCGATTGGTTTTCTCGGTGGTGCGCAGATTGATCGGTTTGGCAATATCAATTCCAGCGTGATTGGAAATTATGAACATCCAAAAGTTCGATTACCGGGTGGAGGAGGTGCTCCCGAAATCGCCAGCCTGTGTGGCCAGACGTATGTTGTGATGCGCCAGACAATGCGCACTTTCGTTGAACGAGTAGATTTCATTACGTCATTCGGATATGGCACTGGGGGTGATCACCGACAGCGTCTGGGCATTCGTACAAAGGGACCGAGACTGATTGTAACCGATCTGTGTTTGCTGCGACCAGACCCACAAACAAAGGAATTTGTGGTTGTATCGATCCACGAAGGTGTCACACGAGAAGAAATCGAACAGAACACTGGATGGTCGATCCGCTTTGCTGCCTCTTTAGAACAAACTATGCCTCCCAACGAGACTGAACTTGCAGTGTTACGCAATCTTCATGCCAGGACTGAACTAGCTCACTCTGGAAAGGCAACGCCTCATGCCTGAGAGGATTGATGCAATGTTCAGTACGGCTGAAATGGCCGAAATCTTCTCCCTCGAGAAACATGTACGAGGAATACTCGCATTTGAAGCTGCGCTCGCTCGTGCAGAAGCTCGCGCTGGAATTATTCCACAGGAAGCCGCAAACATAATAACGGACAGTTG
>JBAUOG010000550.1:0-6588 GCA_049579625.1 Bryobacteraceae bacterium | reverse complement strand
TGCTCTGAAAACAGGTGTTGTTGATCTGGGGACAGGCTCGCTGTGTCCACGCGGCGACGGGCTTCGGTGACGCGATACGGAGATGTGTGCGCGCCTTGGCACACAGGTGCCTGTCCCCGGTCGGCATCCGTTTTCATCATTGCGGGTGTGCACTCCGGCGCTCATGCTGAGATCTGTGCTGGCTTTTTTTTGCAGAGGGGACGATTAGCGTGGGTCTTTCCATAGCAGCTCAGCGTCTGAGCGGCGGACGTAGTTGGCGTCGGCTATCAGTGCATCAAAAGTGCGGCCGGCAGCCAAATCTTTCTCAGCGCAAAGCGCGACCGCGCCTGCGAGTGAGCGGGATGCTTCGGTCCACGGCATTGCCGCGAACGGCGTTCCTTCCAGGGCGGCCCGGAACGGAGACCCGGCCAGCGTGATGAACTCGCAGTGCTCATCGGGCAGGCGCTCGAGCCAAACGTGCAATTTCTCAACGGTCTCTTCCTGGAGCACGTCTAGATTAGCGCCATACACGGCAGCATAAACTTCGCCGCGCCGCGCGTCGAGCAGCACAACCCTCTTCGGCTCCGAGCCAAATGTCGCCAGGGCGCGCAGATTCGAGACAGCTGCGACGGGTTTGCGCTGCACTTCGGCCAGACCCTTCGCTGCGGTCAGCCCGACGCGAACGCCCGTGAACGAGCCGGGGCCCGCGGCTGCTGCGAAACAGTCAATGCCAGGCAGGGTAATGGCTGCCTGTGCGAGGAGTTGTTCCAGTTCGCCGAACAGAATGTGACCAAACCCCTCGGGAGAGTGCAGTTGCCGCTCGGCAATGAGCTTGCCGCCGGCCCGAACGGCGAGGCTTCCGAACTCGGAGGTCGTGTCAATTGACAGGATGACCGGGCCGCTCATTTGGTCAGCCGGACGACCTTGTCCAGCATGTAGGCCTTGCCGTTGGCGTTGAGCCCGATGAGATGCAAGCTCAGAACGGCCGGCTCCTTTTGAATCAGGTCCAGCGGAAACTCGAAGGTCCCGTAGGAACCCACGGCGAGAACACGCTGCCCTTCGACGCCAGCCACGATCTCGCCGGTCCACATGTACTGCATGGAGCGTGTGGCTCGGGTGGTGCGCCGCAGCTTGGCTTCATACGGGACAGGTTTGGACACATCGATCTCATCGCCCGCGGGCACCGCAATCGCGAATGGCGTCTTGTCGGGGTCGGTCTCGACCTCGTAGACGGGGACCTCTTGCGATTCGAACTTAAAAGACTTCAGGAGCCCTTCCTTGTGACCTTCGCGTTGCACGTGAACAACCCAGTCGTGGGTGGCGTCAGGGGTCTCCTGGCTGAAGATCTCGCCTTTGTAATCCTTGACGTCGATGGTTTCGCCGGTGATCGGGTTTAGCCAGTATGGCTGATACTTATGCTTCGGAAGAGAGATCTCGACGTGTCCAGGTTTGTCGGCATAGAGCACGTACTCGGCCTCATCCAGACCCATGGCCATGCCGCCATCCACATCGAAGTATGGTTCGGTTTCCCAGTGCCTGGTGTTAGAGATGACCTTGAACCAGCCCCGGCAGGCAATCACGTTGGCCGCGTTCTGGAGCGCCTGATAGCGCACGCTCGGATACTCGGTCGACATCGATGCCTGCCACAACTCGCGGCGAAAGGCTGCGGGTTCCGTTGCGTTCACGGTGTGGATCAAGGGAACTGTGGTGAGTTGATGTTCGATGGCGCCGACTTCGGGGTGCGGTGAGCCTTCGATGATATAGGTCATCCAGCCATCCGGCAGCAGGCCGGCTCCCGAGCCAGTTGAACCGCTGCTGCGCGGATGGCGATAGGCGTCGAGCTTCTTGAGCTGTCCGCCGATCTCCTTGAGGATGGCGCGAGTACCGACGCGCAGTTCGTAGCTCTCGACGCCCTGCCATGTGACGTTCAGTGAAGAGTAACGGCTGATGAGGTACGCGATCAATGGCTGCCGCGCCTCCCAATCTTCGAGCGTGCCGGTCTCGACGAAGCTGTTGTCGGCAAACACGAGGTCGAGCACCATGCCCTTGCTTTGCGCGTAGAGGAGCCGGTCATCCAGCGTGGCGAAGTAGGCGAAGTTGGGCTGCAGCTTGGAAGTGAGAGGCGCAGCCTTGCCGGCTTTCTGCGTCAATAACGCGCCGCGAATATGTGTGAACCCGTCCGCTTTGCGTGCGTCGACCCAGGCTTGGAAGTCTGCTTGTGAGAGATCGAGCCACGGGACCTCGGCGGAGAACCAGAGGTGAGGCTGCTTATTGTCGGTCCACCAATGACGCAGGTTGGCCACAGCGACGTAACCGGGACTGGTGCTGGCGGAGACGGTAAACAGGCCTTCCTGGTCGTTGAAGCTCTTGATTCCGCTGGTAACGTGATAGGCCCACTGTCCCTCTTCGGTAGGCGAGAAGCGAACGCGCAACGACCGCCCGCCATCCCAATAGGCGTGCATTAAGTACGTCTTGGCGTGGGGAGAGCGGAACTCGACATTCAGCATTTCGTCTTTGTAGGCGGAGGCATCGGGTGGGACTTCGTTGCCGTTCCAATCGAAGTTCAACTCGCACGGCAGGTAGGCCGCAACTCCCTGGCTGCACGGCGGGGCGGCCGCGACTGCGGGCGCAGACAGGAGAGCCAAACCCGCCCACAGGCACGCAATTTCAGCAGCCAACCCACGCATGCCCTCAGCATAGCGTGGGCAACGTTCGACGCTAGCACTCTCCGCTTACTGCTGCCAAAGTGTGGAAGAAACTTGTCAGAACGAGTTTGCGTCTCTATAATCAGGAGCTAATGCTGTGTTGCTTGGCATAACACCAAGCGCCGGGTAAGTCACGACGACCCAGTTGTCGATAAGTATCGGGAGAAACGCTTATGGACATCATCGGAGACCGGAAGTTCATTGAGGTTCCGGGCGGCAAGACTCACGAGCTTCCGCCCTTGCTCGTGAAGAGTGTTCCGGCGGTAAAGCGCCTGGACAAGATGGTGGGTATTGCTGGCGACATTATCGAGCAGGAAGACATGCTCATGGATTCGCCGATGGACGACTCAATGCCGGGCGAGATTGTACACGTCGATGAGCACGTGAACTTAGATCGCGTCAGCCTCGACATGGGACGGCGCCGGATGGATCTTGCGCTGAACCTGGTTGACCAATACCTGGGGCTGCTGGGTCACTGGCACTGGGGCGATTCCGTCATTGAATGGATCCGTCAGTGTGAGATCACCTTTGGCACACGCATCGAGCTTCGTAATCTGTTGCGCAACGATCTATGGCCGCATGCCGGCCGCAGCAGCTTCGTGCGCCTGTTGGAAGACAAAGGCGTGAACACCGAAGGCGTTGACCTGGAGAAAGCCGTGGGCCTGCGCTTGGCGTTTCGACAGATGCCACCCATCCGTTGCTGCTCCGACCAGTTCCTGTTTTACCTCAACAACACGGTGGCGAACACGGCCTTCCAGACTTGGCAGAGCATGACGCCGAACCCGATTGCGGCGCTCCCGCCGGAGCGGTTCTCCTTTGAGGTGGTGAACATGTCGGTTGACGTGCACTGAGGCTAGGGTCGGTTAGGTCCGTTTGCTGACGCGCGGCTCAGTGCTGAAGTTTTCACCCTAGCGCCGTTGGCTCGCGACCCACTTCGCCATATTGATAGCTTGGCCCAAATGCCGCTGGGTGTGCTCGGCGATGTGGACGAGCAGCCCGATGACCGAAGTTGGCATGCGCTTGCGTCCGACGTAGCGAGGCTCGTACAGGGCGCCGGGATCGAGCACCCTCAGCTTCTCTTCGACGCTGCTTAGTGTTTGGTCCAAGGCGGCAAGCAATTCCCCCAGCGCCGCGCCGGGTACCGGTTCGGCCCGAAGAGCGTCCAGTTGTTCTTTGGAGAGATCTCCGCCAGTCAGGTAGGTCGCCAGACGATCGACGCTACCTGCCATGTGCCGTAACTGGAAGCCGAGCGAAGGGTTTGGTCCGGCCGGCTGCCACACTTCTTCCTTATTCAAGCCCTCGGTGTGCTTGCGCAGGTCTTCGCGCACCTGCGCGAAGCTAAAGAACAGCGGTGCGACGAGGGGGTGAACTCCGTCGATTGGTCCTCTGAGCCAGGGTTCGGGTTCCATATCCTGACTAGCGGAAGACGCCAGTGTGGCCGAGGGAGTAGCGGCCGGGCTGCGGATAGACGCAGAGACCGTGTGGGTTCTTGCCGACCGGAATCTTGGCGATCAGGTTGCCATTCGAGGTATCAAACGCGTAAACCACGTTGTGATACCGGCCGGAGAGCCAGAGAACCTTACCGTCCGCGGAGACGCCGCCCATGTCAGGGCTGCCGCCGCCGGGAATGACCCACTTGGTGACGACCTTGCGGGTGGCGAAGCTGATGAGCGAGACGGTGCCTTCGCCGCGGTTGGATACATACAGGTATTTTGAGTCTCGGCTGACATAAAGACCATGCGTACCCTTGCCCGTGGGAAGGAACTCAATTTGCTTGAACGAGTCACCGTCAATAAGGTGCACGCCGTTGGCTTCCATATTTGCGACGTAAAAGACCTTGCCATCCGGAGATAGTTTGCAATCCTGCGGCATGCCCACCGGGGTGAGTTTCAGTTTGCCAAGCACTTTCTGTTCCGCGACGTCGACCTTCAGGAGCTCGCCTGAGAATTCGCAGGTAGCCAAGAAGTAGCGGCCGTCGATGGAGTAGTCGATATGGTTTACGCCTTCGCAGACGATGGGCACACGCTTGACAACCTTCATAGTCTGGGCATCACGGAAGTCCAGGCGATGCTCGCGCTCCGCCATGATGATGGCGTACTTGCCATCAGGCGTGTAGTACATGTTGTAGGGATCGTCGACGTGGATGGTCTCGCCTTTTTTCCCGGTAGCTGGGTTGATCATCGTCAGTTGATCTCCGAGGTCCTGAGTGACCCACAGCTTTTTGAGATCCCAGGACGGTACGACGTGTTGCGGCTCCTTGCCGACCGAAAAGTGATCAACAACTTTGTACGTGGAGGGATCGATCACATCGACTGAATTGCTGCCGGCGTTCGGAACGTAGATGCGCGATGGGAAGCTCTTAACGACCGGGCTTAACTTACCGGGACGATCCTCGGAATAGACGTCGTTCGGGTCAATCACCGGCGGCATGCCAGGCAGCCCGTTGATTGGCGCAGTTGCGGCGCTTGCGCCGGTGCTGGCCTCGACGGACGTCATGCGGAATGCGGAGCAACCGGACGAAAGAAAACTGGCGGTCAAGGCCAGCGAGAGGAATACGGAGAATCTCATAGGTTTACTTAGGAAAACAATGTGCGGTCGCGTGACAAACACACGGATGTCAGGGGCCACCGCACGACTAGCTTCAGATTACCGTAAGGCTTGATGCGGAAGCGCTGAAACGCGGCTAAGTCTTTGAAGGCACATAGTCTATTGCTTGTGACGAGAAGCGAACCGAAGTCCAGCGCTCCGGCATGTGGGTGTCATAGATGCCGTGTTTTGTCCAAACCCAGGCAGGATGCGGCGTCAATTCCACACCGCTGGTGGTCAACTTCTCGAAGCGGCCGAAGCACATCTTCCATGTGTCGCCGTCCTCGGGCGGAACAGGTCTGCCGTCTGCGAGGAAGTACATACCCGACCACGGCAGGGTGATTTGCACGGTCCATCCGCGATCAACGGAACTACGCTCGTTGATTTGCCCATCCACATGAACTGCTGAGCGCAAGCCGGGGAAGTCCCAATCGAGGAAGGCCCAGCGGCATCCTCTGGGATGCGTGCCGTGCCAAAACGTTTTCGGATTGCGGTCGAAATCGCCGCCGAAGGAGAAAGCTCTCCGCGTGCGGATATCGAATTCGGGCACATCGAAGCGAGAACCGGGTTTGAGCGCGTCCTGCCAGATGAAGAAGACCTCGTAGACGGTGCCCAGTGCGTTGATTTCGAATTCGTAGTAACAATCGCCGCCATCGATGAACAGTTCGGCGTCGTTTTCGCTGAAGATGAGCGAGTCGCGTTCGGTTAAGGCGGCCTCGACAAACGGCTCTTCAATCCAGAACGCCACGTACAGGTTCTCGTCGTCCCACAGCGCAGCCGCACGGGTATCGAAGTACGCCGGATCTCCGGTAACCATGTCGACGAAGCGCGGTGATCGCGGGGCTGTTCGCCAAGCTTCGCTCGAAAGGGAGCCGTCGAGTGCGATTGGCTTTGGGGTTCGGTAACAGACATAGTCTGATGCGTTGGTCATGGATGCCTCGTCCAGGCACGGCTCATTGGCGGCCCGGCGCAACCGGCTCTGGCGGGGCTGTGGTTGCGTGCTGACCATTGTTCGTCAGAATATTGACGTTCTCCTGAATCGGAATCGCGAGGCCGGTGTCCGCACCTTCTACAATATCCAGAATCTTCATCAGCAATTCGGATTGAAGGCCGTTGAATTCATCGCCATCAGTGGTGTTGAGGTAAACGAAGATCTCCAGATTGAAAGAGTACGTCCCGATGCCTGTAAAGCGCACCGGCACCTTGCCGGGATCCACTTTCGGGTGAGATTTGAAAAGCTCATTGAGGCGGTTCATGACCTGCTTGATTTGGTCCGGCTTGGCGTCAAAGCGCAGATGCAGGATCTGATTGAACAGAA
>JBAUOG010000549.1:0-1932 GCA_049579625.1 Bryobacteraceae bacterium | reverse complement strand
GCGGTGAAGATGGCGCGTTTGTCTTTCTTGAGGACTTGCAGCCAATTCGCCACGTAGGGGGCTTGATCGGTGCGCGGTTCGCTTTCCAGGTTCAATTCGGAGGAAAGAAATGCGCTTCCGAGTTCAGCGACGAGTTCCTCGGCGGCGTATGCTTCAGAACCAAAGCGATTGCCTAATTGGCGGTTGCAGCGCGAGGGATGGCCGGAATAATGCACTGCTTCGTGTTAGATTCTCTACGGGGTCTGTACTTTCTGTCCTTCTTTGGGGTTTGTTTTTCGGCCTTATAAGTACACATAGTCGTCGTCGTGCCTGTGGGAATGTGGGAATCCCGCCTTTTGGGATTTCCAAGAGCGGTGGGAACGGTGGAAAGCCTGCTTTTGGCTTTCCATGGTTTCCACCGCTCGTCATTTCCACAGGCTCGGGGTGAGCGCGCGTTGGGCTGCGACTGTCGATCCTAAGTCAGCGTTTGGAGGAAAATGGCCGAGCTATTGTTTACGAGCGATGCGTTTTGTCCTAATGGACTGAGCGTGGCGGAGGTGCCGATATTGGTTGATCATCGAATGCACCTTGTCGAACCAGCTTGTGCTTGGTTGCTGTATATCTCTCTGGTCCGAGGCCGGACGCAAAGCCCAAACACTTGGCGCACGTACGGCGAGGCACTTTATGACTGGTGGCAAACGCTCGAGGCAAACGGCTGGTCGTGGAATGACATTGGAGTGCATGAAGTCGCTGCGTATAGAAACAAGATGCTGACCAGCGTCAGCTTCCTCACCGGACGCCCGTGCTCCAGAAGCACGATTAACGGACGCATCCGGATCATTTCTCTGTTCTATTCGTGGTGCAAAGCGCAAACGCTGATTACGAATACGCCGTTCGGAGATAGGGGCGTTTTTGTAAAGCGGTTCGCGCCGGCGCGCGTGTTGGTGCATCTTGGCGCTGACGGTGGTTGGCAGCAGGCGAATGATCTGACGGTGCGCCACACGAAGCCACTTCCGCGACCGATTGCTCCCTGGGCGATTCGGCAGGTTGTCGCACGTTTGAATGCTAGGGATCGATTGATCGTGGAATGGGCGGTTATGACCGGGGCCAGGCGAATGGAGATTGCCGGCCTGAAACGGAGTGTGATCGACCGCATTCGAGCGAATCGTGAGGACCTGCCGGTTGTTCCGATCCGTCTCGATATAACCAAGGGCGGGAAGGTCCGATATATTTATCCGCCACTCGCACTTATTGATCGCACACGAGCGTATATAAGGGAGGAGCGTGCGGTGATCCTTCGCAAAGCTCGGACCCGGCAAACATCATTTCGTGAGACGGACGTGCTTTTCATTACACGCCGTGGGAAAGCGATGACGCCCCGTCGAGTTGGCATGATGTTCGGGCAAGCTTGCGCTGCCGCCGAAGTAACGGGCACGTTTCATTCGTTGCGGCATACCTTTGCTGGCATCATGCTCGGCTTCCTGCAACAACAGACCGGGCGGCACCCGGAGATGAACCCGCTCCTGACGCTGCAGACGATCCTTGGCCACGCCGACATTGCTACGACCGGGATTTACCTGAAGATGCTCGCCACGGATCTAACCGCCATTGAGGACGCGATCGCGTCGCTTTACAGCACTCTGATCTGACTCATGAGAAAACAGGCCAAGAACTACAGGATTGCGCCGGATGCTCAGAAAGTGGTCCAGATTCCGGCTAAGGATCTTCGGGTTCACTTTTTCGACCCACACAGCGGCACGGAACAATGGTTCGATTTCGGCGAGCATCGGGACCGCCCGAAGATGGCGGCCGAACTGGCCATTGCCTTTGGCGAGCATTTGATCGATAAGAGCCCGGCCTACCGGACCGGACTATTTGCAAGCGGCGTACGGAAATGGTTTCGCTTCTTGCAACAACGGGATAGATCGCTAGAAACGCCCGACTCGGTTGGAG
>JBAUOG010000548.1:0-2893 GCA_049579625.1 Bryobacteraceae bacterium | reverse complement strand
CTCGGGGCCAGTGCTCAAACACAACAAACAACGGCCGCGGCACGAGGAGTGCGACGGCAATTGCCAGGATCACTGTGAGTTGAACGAGAATCGTATTGCGGAGCCAAATGGCCCCTACCGACCAAGTGTCGGCGCTGAAGAAGCCGAGGGTGGGAGACAGATAGTTGGAGTAGCGGCGCAAGTGGTCGACGGAACTTTTCCAATTCGATTCTTTATCCAACCATTCAAGTTCCTGGTGACTGGCAGCGCGTTTGCAATTGGCGCTCAACCACGCGCCAATGTACCCGCCGCCGGAAACGGTTGACAGGTAGTCGATTTTCGGTAGCAGTCCGAAATGCTTTAAACCTTCCAGCACGCCCAGAGCGAAAGTGGCGCTGCGGATACCACCTCCGGAAACCGCCAGCCCGACCAGGTTCTCTTCGACCTTCCCCGGTCCGAGGTGACGCTTCTCTACCACAGCGATTTCCTCTTTGAATGCCTCGGCCCATGTCAAATGCGTCGTCTCACTCATGAGTTCGTCCCTTTCGACCTTTTGCTAAAACAGCTGCTCGGTGATTCCCTGCATCCCTACAGTCTGGCTGGAAAGCCCTACGGTTGCCTCTTCGTTGGATAGGCGATCATGAAGACTTTCTGAGACAGCCCAGAAAGCGCTCTCCTGAAGACGCTGTGAAAGCTATTGAGTCCATCGGACCGGAAGTCCGGTCCTCATCTGATTGGTGTCCCGCAGGGCCATCGCGACTCCAGTGCCGGTCACGGCTCCGAGGCGCCTGTGTTTGCTTGCAATGAGTTGCCATGTCCCGAAAGTGAGGGAGTGGGGAAATAGCCTTTTTCAGACACGTCTTAAGGCAAAGGAGTGCACCGAATTGGTTCCCGTTCTTACTTGTCGTGTCTCTCGTCCCTATAGTCGAACGACATTTCCGATATTAGAGCGCCCACACCATGAACCGCTTTCACACGACTTGCCTGGCTGCAAAGGGAAGAATGCTCTTCCCGATCGCATTATTCGAACTCTATTGCGGCCAGCCAAATCTGCGACTCCGCGTCAGCCGTTACGGAAAGGGCCAAGGCGTGTAACGCCGGATCGAGATGCCTAAGGTGGTCAGCGATGTGTACGTGCCGGTGAAAAGCTGGCTCATTCATCATCTCGTTTAGCAGTTCAGTCGATTCGCCCCGGTTTTCGTGCGCATTCCAGCCGGTCCGGACCAACTGTGCCATTACAGTACCCGTCGTGTTTCCGGCGAGCCGGAATGCCTTCGTTTTGGTCGCTCCAGGGGGCACGGGAATGGGCATGGATCCTCGCGCACCCCTTGGTCCGCAATAAGCGTAGGCGATATCAGATACGAAATCTTCGGCTTCCCCGTCGAGCACTCTTACGTGTCTGCCCTCGGGCCTGACAGGCGGCAAGCGCAGCGGCTTGAAGGCCAATCGCAGCCAGCCACGACAGGCGGACAATCCCTTCAAATCCGCCGAGAGGGCCTTTTCGGTCACCGAACCGGGCGCCAACTTGTCCAGCGTGACGGAATTCTCTGCAAGTTCCTCGGCGCCAATCGCACCAGGTCTGACCGCCGGACCAGCGTGGCACCGCCCCCAGGAGTCGATCTCGCGGATATTGCCCGAACCGTCCAGATGGATCCGCGCCAGAATAACCAAGGTGCCCTCCTCGGGCGGGGGCTGCCTACGCGCGTGAACTTCCGGGGCCTCAGTGGTGCGCCGGTATCCATCCACGCCTCCCCCGATTTGGCGGTCGTCGTCGTGATGGCTCTCGTGATAGGCAATGGTAACGAAGGCGTGCGTCCCGCTTCCGGAAGTCGCGATGTCTCGACTAACTTCGGTTTCGAGAACAATCTCCCTACCGTCGCGATCGATCGCAATCCCAGGGCGGACGATGACCTCGCGATCCGCCTTCTTCTCAACCATGAGACCTTCGGCCACACCCCATCTAAGAAAAACGCGGTTGTGTAGCCTCCGCATGTGGATGTGGTAGGCCTGCTCATCCTGAAAATCCTTTTCGTCGAGAAACTGGTGTTTGAAATAGTTGAGTCTTTTCACGTCAGACATATTTCACTTCTTTCACTTAGCGCGTTTGTCATGCCAGGAACGTATCCACTGCGACGCAGGAATGGAGTCCAACCTGCATCCGGGAAAAATGGCTCTCGAGGTCGTAGTAAGTGTGTGCCGGTTTGGCCAACTCGATAACGTCCCGAGCCATCCGCAGCCGAGTTCTTGCTCGGGCATCGTCGCCGGGAGGAACGGCTAGTTTAACGCGGAAGTAGTGTGGCGCACTTCCAGCCAAATAAGTGTCCCTGGACAGTGTGGAAAAGTTGCCAATCTGAATGCCCGGCCACGATTGATCATCCACGACTGCACCGCCGCCAATAACCAGTTCGAGCAGACGCTCCAGATAATGCTTTGTTCCGCGAATACGGTACAGGGATATGATATTGGCGATCAGAACGCGTCGCGCCGGGACGCTCAATTCCTCGTGAAGGCTCAGCGCGCCCCACCCAGCCAGCCATTCCAAGAACTCTTCCGGTGCCCGTCGGGCATCAAAAAGGGCACTCAAGTTCGCGATCTTCTCCTCCAGTCCCTGAAACCTCTGGCTGCTGCCGCTACCGACGAACGGCGGCGAGTCGCCCGTCGGCTCTACAGCGTCATCGCGCCCCAACAGAATTTTTTCGAAGGCCAACAGAAAGGAGCTCAGGAAAGACGATGCCTTGGCGTCGGCATCCACCCATCCTGAACCCTGATAAATCGCGGGCAGATAGTCCAGGAGCAGGCTTTTCCCCGCTGAACGTTTATTTTCCATTTCCAAGCCGCCCTGTCTCCTCTGACATGACAATCGCAATGTCCTCGGGTGCGATTTTAAGTTCTACCAACTCGCCCGGTCCCAGAT
>JBAUOG010000547.1:0-2591 GCA_049579625.1 Bryobacteraceae bacterium | reverse complement strand
CGGCGGAGGTGGTGGAGGGAAGGGCGCAGACCAAGGAGAACGACGCAGGACCCGGCACGAGCCCGACACGGAGCGGGGAACGAGTGTCCCAAGGGTTAGGCGGCGTGCGCCAAGCGGCGCGGGACAGGAAGCAGGAACGGTTCACGGCTCTGCACCATGTAACGGTCGAGTAGCAGAACTTCCCAGCGGTCCTTGGCCCATCGGCCCTATCGGCCGGGAGAGCGCCTCAAGCGGTCACCAGTGTGGAAGCACGGACTGCTCCCGATGCGATTGACTGCACGCCTGCACCCTACCGACAGTTGGCCGGCTGACGGTTCGAATCGGAATCAGACACTCTCAGAGCAAATTTTGCAATCCTCGGTTAGAAGGGCCGCTTTCGGTGTACACTAGCAGAGCGTTCAGTGCCTGTTCGTCTACAGGAGTGTCAAATGAGGACCTATCGTACGTTTGTGGACAGATCTATCCTGGTTGCGGCCTTGGCGGTGGTGTTTTGTGCTCCTGCCCTGCCCACCGACCTCACATGGGACTGGAGTTATTCGAGCAATCAATTTAGTGGAATGGGCACGTTGACAACCAATCCAACCGTCACTACAGGTATAGGGGGGTTTATGGGGTATCGGATTGTCGACATATCGGGTGTTTTCGGCACCGGCGTGATCCCCGACCTGATCACGGGGTTGTTGCCTCCAGGCGGCTTCCAAAGCAACGACAACCTGCTGGGCCCTTCGCAGCCGCAGTTGGACTCTATTGGTGGGCTGTCCTTTTCCACTAACGGCACTCTCGGTGCCGTCAACATTGACTACCCTGGATCGCCGCTCTACGAGGCTCGGAACAGCCAGATCACCGATAACGGCGCTGGCGCATTCACTGCCAGAATCGAGACCCCGGAACCGGCAACCGCAGTGTTGATGGCTCCCACGCTCCTGGCCTTCGCGCTGTTTGTCCGCCGCCGGAACATAAAGGCGCGGCCTCGCTCGTAGTCCGTCGCCTGTTGGTGAGCACACAGATCCAGCATTTCGCGCCCGAGCAAATGGGCTGCCTCTTGCTGATTACATAATTCCGCGTTATCGGCATCCGGTGGTTTGAGCGTCGCGCTCCAGCGCGTACGCGACCGGCGGCGGATAAGGACGCATTGTGTAAGAGCCGGGAGAAACCCCGGCGCGCGGGTTCCATGCTGCCGCAGGCGCTTCTAAGACGGAGCGGATGACCGAGGATGCCCATTCCGGCGCGTGGCGTGCGCGGCCGTAAGCGCAAGCGATGCGCCCGAATCAGCACGGCACGTGACGGCGCGAGAGTGCCAGGCAATTGCGCACCACAAACTGTGCCCGATTCTGTGCCCCCGGCGTGGGTCCCGCCCGAGACGATCTTTGTAGACCTGCGTTACTTGGTTTCCGAGAGACATCCAGAGACGCCCGGGCGGCCTGAGATGGTGTGTGGGGATTTATGTGGGGACTACAGGTTACTTTTTATAACTACCAGTGAATAGGCAGAAAAAAGAATAGCCACTGTTATCGATGGCTAACAAGGCGTACATATCTCTGAGGAGTGATTATGAGTTCCCTTCGCTAATCGACTGAGCTAAGGGCCAGCAAGGAAGTCATAGCAAGCGGTCCACAGGCTGAAGGCCTGTGCCACGACGGATAGTGTGTTTCATGATTGCGGGTGACCGCCAACATGGATTTCGTCTTGATAGACCTTCAGATCGTATTGAACAGGAACTTGCTCGCCCCTACCTGGACGTGACAGTGCCCTTTCCTTTCATCGTGTCAATTTCGCGGTCGGGCCGTCTTTTCGAATCATGCGGAGAACTCAGCTATCTCTTCAGTACACGTTGTCGGTTGCGGGAAACCTCGTCAGTTGTTGCTCCTGATGGAGGCGTCGATCCGGTTGACGACGGATTGAACCGCCTGCCCCGCATCAGTGCCCGGTGCGGTAACGACAGATTGCCCCAGGAGCGGGGCGTACAGCTCTGCCGGAATACCTGCGGCGGACCCGTAGATTCTTATTTGGGGCGCGAGGACGTCGTCCAGCTGGGGCGCCAGGCGGCGGTAGACACTGGCAAACCCTACGGT
This sequence comes from Bryobacteraceae bacterium, assembly GCA_049579625.1. GTDB lineage: Bacteria > Acidobacteriota > Terriglobia > Bryobacterales > Bryobacteraceae > CAJCIT01. The sequence goes on along the minus strand of JBAUOG010000547.1, from coordinate 519 downwards.
GGCGCCGAACTTGTAAAGCGCGGCGTCCCGAGCCGAATACCTGGACTGGAGTGTCGCAGCGACGCACGTGGTGTCCTCCTCGAGAGATACGCTGAATTCCCGAATTGCATACGCGCTGCGGGCGTGTTGCGGCAGAGCGATCGGGGGGATTCCCAGCACGCTGGTCACCTGCAGCGCTGGCCGCAACGCGTTCTCGACGACGGCCCGGTTGGCCGCGCCGGAGGTTATGGTCGCGTCCGCCGAACCCAGCATATAACCCAGCCTCCAGGCCAGATACCCTGCCTGCGTGCCGATGTCGGCGTTCTGCGGAGACGCTGGTAGACCCTTCACCACCTCTTGGCAATGCGCGAGTGCAGCTTGGGATTGTCTGGGAAGCACCAGGTCCGCGGGGAGCGACTTTGACGAGCTGAACCACGTCAGCGTTGTCATGCCAGCCTCCAAGGCGAGGAATACCGCGCCGATGGACCAGACCACTGCCAGGAAAATCAGCGTTCGGCGCACGCGGCGGTGCGACGACGC
>JBAUOG010000546.1:0-3390 GCA_049579625.1 Bryobacteraceae bacterium | reverse complement strand
GCGCCAATGAATTTGTTTTACAGGACGATCAAGGTCGCACGCGAGCAAAACTCTCCGTTGATACCAGAACGGTGGCTTTGGTGTTTCTCGGCGAGACGGGAGTTCAGCAACTATCGCTCACTTCCATTACCGACAACTCTTGGCGTGGACACGGTCACCTTGCGTTCGGGAAGGGCGCAATAGGCAACCAATATGTCCTTGCTGCCACTGATCCAGATGAAGGGGCGACTATATCTGATGGCGGCATCTTCTTGTCCGGGCAGCCTTTCGGTAACGGCCTTAGTGCTTAGCATGACCTCCGTGATCGTCGGCAAACAGGAACTAATCCATTTGGCCGGTTATAAACGGCATGTCGGACTTCTCCCACTCGTGGTCCCGAAACGGCGTTCTGGTCACCTATAGGTCGAGAACTCCTTGACCCGACCGAGAGCCTTACACCAGCTTGGACACAACTATCCTTGTCCTACTCGCTCAAATCGTGAAGACTCGAAACAACAACGCGGCCGCAGTCATCACGAGCGACGCTCCGAAGAGAAACGGTATCGAGAATCTCTGGTGCTTATCCAGATCGATCTCACAGAGTCCGGTCAACAGGAACGTGGCAGGCGTCAGCGGCGTCACCGGAAATCCCGTCGTATGTAAGCCTAGCAGCGCTGCTTGCGCCAGATGTATCGGTGCTACGCCGGCTTGTTTGCCGATTTCAGCCAATACCGGCAAGACTCCAAAGTAGAAGGAATCCGGGTCGAACAAAAGTGTGAGCGGCATAGAAAGAACTGCCAGCACCACAGGCATATGCTGGGTGGCTCCGCGGGGCGAGATCTCCACTGCGGCCCTGGCCATCGCAGCCAGCATTCCCGACTCCCTCATGATCCCCGTGAACGCACCGGCGGCAAATAGGATGCTCGCCATCATCAGCGCCGCCTCCGCATGCGCCCGCAACCTGTCTCGCTGCACACGCGGATCTCCAAAGTTCATCGTTAACGCGACCGCAAGTCCCACCATAAAAACCACTACTGGGGGTGCCTTGCCTGCCACCATCGCAGCGATCATCAAAAGAGTGAGAGCGCCGTTAAACCATGTACGCCACGGAATCCTAGGAGGCGCCGCTGGGGCAGCCTTCGGCGTGTCCATACGTTTAGCCCAGGCCAGCCTTCGCTCTTCTCGTCTCCCCAGGAACCACGTGACGGCGAAGACATACAGCAGCCCAATTCCCTGGGTACCCATCAGTGGCCGGAACAAATCACTTACCGGAATGTGTAACGCTGCCGAGGCGCGCAGGACGGGTCCCGTCCAGGGCAGAAAATTCACGCCCGCGGCCAACGAACACGCGCAAGCCAATACCCGCCGGTCCATGGACAGTTTGTCGTAAAGCGGCAGCATCACGGGTATGGTCACCAGGAACGTCACCGCGCCCGATCCGTCCAAATGAACCAACAGCGCCAAAAACGCGCTGCCCACCACGATTCGTGCCGGCCGCCCACCGAGCATCCGCAACAGCCACTGGATCACCGGCTCTATTAACCCGGCATCGGTCATCACGCCGAAATACAAAATAGCGAAAACGAACATCCCCGCTACGGGAGCAATCTCTTGAATGCCCTTCAGCATGAATGCGGGTAGCTTAGATCCAAGTCCGCCCGCCAGGCCCGCGGCTATGGGAACTACAGTGAGTGCCACTAGTGGCGAAACGCGTTTGCTTAGAATCAAAGCAAGCAAACTCACTATCGCCAGAACACCAAGCCACGCAAGCGTCACTGCAGCGGTCGCGCGATCACGCCCTCATGAACAAGGCGTCCGATTTCGCCACCATCCATCTGCAGCAATTCCTGCAGAACTCCGACGGTGTGCTCGCCCAGGCGAGGTGCCGCTGCACCAGGCGAACCGGGCGTTTGAGAGAGCTTAATTGGCGTCCCAGTAATCCGTTGCGGGCCAGCCTGAGGATGCGCAATGACCGGAAACATCTCGCGCTCTTTCGACTGCGGGTGCGCCACAACTTCTTCGAAATCCAAGACGGGAGAACAAGGAACACCAGCGCCGCGTAGCCGCTCCAACCAATCCGCCATTTGTCTCTCGCGAAACACAGTTGCGAGTTCCTTCTCAAGGTCTCGCCGGTTTCTTGCACGCTGAGCGTTGGTCGCGAATTCGGGCTTTTCAACCAAGTCACTACGCCCGATTGCCCCGCAAAAAACCGCCCACAATTTTTCGCTTCCGACCGCAATCGAAAAGGCTCGATCCTCCGCTCGAAAAACCGTGTACGGCACTACCGTTCCGAATGAAGCGCCCAAAGGCCGAGGTACCACATTGGAACCCAAGTAAGACATATAGTTGGAACTCATGGCTGAGATCACGGAGTCTTGCATCGCCACATCCACGTATTGTCCTTCTCCGCTTACATCCCTTGCTCGCAGTGCCAGCAAAATGCCAATTGCCGAATGCATCCCCGCGTTGATATCTGCCACCGCGTAACCGCTTCGAACCTGCTCGCCCGCCTCAGTTCCCGTGATACTCATAAATCCGGAGGAGCACTCGACGATAAGGTCCATCGCAGCTTCGTCGCGGGAAGGCCCGGTCTGCCCGTAGCCAGAAATCGAACAATAGACTAATCTGGGATTCCGCCTGTTGAGAGTCTCAAAGCCCAATCCCAGCCGTTCCATCGCTCCCGGTCTGAAGTTCTCGATCAGAACATCCATCTTATCGATGAGCCGCAGACACAAGTCCATGCCGCTGGCAGTCTTCAGATCAATGGCAACTCCCTTCTTCCCTCTGTTGAGTCCAAGAAAAAACGACGAATACGGTCCCACAAAAGGGGGGCCCCAACCACGCCCCATATCGCCGGAGGTTGGACTCTCCAACTTGTAGACTTCCGCCCCGAAGTCCGCCAGCATCATCGTGCAATACGGCCCGGCCAGTGCGTGTGAAAAGTCGAGCACGCGAATCCCGCTTAATGGTCTGGTCTGGGAAGGCAAAGGGAATTGTGACACATGCGATTCACTCGCGGTATCTCAGGCAAAGGCTGGAGTCTCCCTGACGCAATTACTGGGCGTGTAACCGGCGTGTCGACGGAGTGAGGCTTCTTAAGGGCGGTCGGTCCCCGGAAACGGCGTTGGGGGAGATTACTCCTGTGGTGTCGCGGTCAAGTCAAATTGAGGGGAAACGGCTATAGCGTAGAAGCGCCCTTTGAGTCTCAGTGAAGTCTCGTTGTGGGACGCGCGCGAGCCCGCCGCTCGGCGCTGCTGCGTTCGTTTGGAGCGGGACGTTAACCAGCAATGAACGAAGCCGCGCGAGCGCGACAGACGCTTCGCGTGGCTAAGAACTGGGGCGGGTTTCGTAGCAAATCAGCAACTGCCTGACGGCACTATCCTAGGTGACAAGGAGAGTCCCCGTGACCCA
>JBAUOG010000545.1:0-1556 GCA_049579625.1 Bryobacteraceae bacterium | reverse complement strand
GACCAACACCTCGCGATGTTGACCGCAAGTCTAGGGGCCAAGATGGATTCGCTTCTCCTTTCTTGTACGACTCTTTCATTCGCTACAACATGCCGGTTTATCCCGGCGCACCCCGATATACGGCGATATCGTCGGTAAGACGGCCCACACGGCGAAGATTGCCCCGAAGTGGTGAACCGGACCTCCATCCCCGCATTGAACCGCAATTCGGGGGGGTTGCAAGTGCGGGTTGCCCGATCAAGAATTTAGTCGTTAGATCTGGGCTGTACCACCGTCGACGAAGAGTTCGATGCCGTTCACGAAGCTCGAGTCGTTCGAGGCGAGGAAGAGCGCCACCGTTGCGATCTCTTCCGGACGGCCCAGCTCGCCGCGTGGGATGAGGGCTCTGAAGTTCTCCTTTGCGTCGGGGCCGAGTGGGTCCAGAATCGGTGTATCGATCGAGCCCGGACTAAGGATGTTCACGCGGATTCTTCGTTCCTTAAGCTCGACCAGCCAGGTGCGCGCGAAGGAGCGCACGGCGGCTTTGCTGGCGCTATAGACGCCGAACGCCGGGATGCCCTTGATGCTGGCGATGGAGCCATTGAGGAAGATGGAGCCGTTGTCGTTGAAGAGCGGCAGTGCCTTCTGCACGGTGAAGAGCGTGCCGCGGACGTTGAGGCCGAACGTCTTGTCGAAATGTTCTTCGGTAACCTGTTCGAGCGTGGCGAGTTCACCACGGCCGGCGCTGGCGAAAAGGATGTCGATCTTGCCCTTTTCGCGCTTGACGGTCTCATAGAGACGGTCGAGGTCGGCGAGATTGGCGGCGTCTCCCTGGACGCCGGTGACATTCCTGCCGATGAACTTCGTGGCCTCATCGAGCTTCTCCTTGCGTCGACCTGTGATGAAGACGTGTGCGCCCTCCTCGACGAAGAGCTTTGCTGTTGCAAGCGCCATACCCGATGTGGCGGCGGTGATGACTGCTACTTTTCCTTCGAGCTTTCCCATAACTGTATCCTCTCGTGTGCTGGTCATTGGTGAGAGCCCACTGGCGGATCGCTACCGGCAGTGGGCACCTATAGAAAGACTAATTAGCGTAGCCCGCCGCCGGCCCGGACAAGCTCGCCCGTAATCCACTTGGAGTCGTCGGAAGCGAGGAAGGTGGCGACGGTGGCAATGTCATCGGCCTGACCGATACGGCCAAGCGGCGTCTGTGCAACGGTTCCCGACTCGAAGTCGGAGCCGATGATGCCCGCAGAATGTGTACCTTCGGTCTCAACCATGCCGGGGTTGATGGAGTTGACGCGGATCTTCTTGGGGCCAAGTTCCTTGGCGAGCACGCCGGTGATCGCGTCGACTGCGCCCTTCGTTCCCGTGTAGACCGCGGAGTTGGGAGGCGTCAAGCTGCTGACAACGGAGCCAATGTTGATGATGCTGGCGCCTTCGCCCAGGTGCTTGACGGCAGCCTGCGTGGTGAGCAGGAGACCGCGGACGTTGACGTTGAAGAGCTTGTTATAGTGCTCTTCGGTGAAGGACTCGATCGGGGAGAACTCGTAGACGCCGGAGTTGTTGACGAGGAT
>JBAUOG010000544.1:0-1661 GCA_049579625.1 Bryobacteraceae bacterium | reverse complement strand
GGACTCAGCTACGCCAGCCCTGCAACCAATCGCTATCGATACAGGCTCGAGCACTTAGAGCGCGATTGGAACGACGTAGGAAGCGACCGCAGACAAGCGATTTACACGACTCTACCCCCGGGCGCGTACACGTTCCGCGCACAGGCGGCGACCAAAGGTGGGCCTTGGAGCGAGCCCGGTGTGGCTCTTCGCATCGAGATTCTGCCGCCCTTGTGGATGACGAGGCCATTCCAGGCCGTCGTTTGCACCGTGCTGTTTCTAATAGCCTGGGCCGCCTACCGTCAGCGACTGAATCAGATAGCCAGGCAATTCGAGGCGAGACTTGCGGAACGATCGCGCATCGCTCGCGATTTGCACGATACTTTGCTACAGAGTTTTCAAGGGCTGACGCTACGTCTGCAGGCAGTGGACGAACTGCTGCCGGAGGGAAAGGCAAAGGAACAACTCGAACAAACACTCAAACGGGCGGATCAGGCGATCGCCGAAGGCCGCACCGCTGTGAACGACTTACGTTCATCCACCGTGACCACGAACGATCTGGCACAGGCGGTGACGGCGCTCGGTAACGAACTGGCCGCAAAGGCTACTGCGGCCTTCCATTTGGTGGTGGAAGGCCCGCCGCGAGATCTGCATCCCATCATTCGCGACGAACTCTACCGCATCACTCGCGAGGCCTTACGAAATGCCTTCAATCACGCGCACGCTCATCGAATCGAGGTCGAAATTACCTATGCTGAACGGCTGTTCCGATTGAGGATTCGGGATGACGGAAAGGGGATTGCGCCGGACATCCTGAGGCACGGTCGCACGGGTCACTACGGCCTGGCGGGAATGGGCGAGCGCGCCAGGCAAATCGGTGCGAAGTTGAGCACTTGGAGCCGCCCCGGAGCCGGCACCGAGATCGAATTGAGCATTTCTGGCTCCCGCGCTTACCGTAGGTCGGCGAAGCGCTCACGCTGGCAACTGTTTCGAGAGAAAGTGGATGAGACGTGATTCGTGTTCTGTCAGTAGACGACCATCCGTTGCTTCGCGAGGGCATTGCCGTGCTGATCGACACTCAATCCGACATGCAGTTGATCGGGGAGGCTGCGAACGGACGCGAGGCCCTCGAACAGTTTCGAAAGCATCATCCCGACATCACGCTCATGGATTTGCAAATGCCGGAGATGAGTGGTATCGACGCCATCGGCGCGATTCGCGGCGAGTTTCCCGACGCAAGAATTATCGTCCTGACAACCTACTCCGGGGATTTCCAAGTCTCGCGCGCTCTCAAAGCCGGAGCGCGGGGATACCTACTGAAGGACATGTTGCGACAAGAATTGTTGGAGACGATTCGCGCTGTACATGCCGGGCAAAAGCGCTTGTCCGCTGAGGCTGCTGCCGAAATCGCCGAGCATGCGGCTGATGATGTACTGACGTCGCGCGAAATAGAGGTGCTGCGATTGATCGCTAACGGAAATGCGAATAAGGAGGTCGCTGGAAAACTGTCGCTCACCGAGGAAACGGTGAAGGGTCACCTGAAGAATATTTTCGCCAAGCTAAGCGTAAACGACCGGACACATGCCGTCACCGTTGGGCTGAAGCGCGGAATCATCAGTTTATAGTCGCGCTATGCCCCCCGAAAGAGGGATACGAACGACGCTTTTCTGGGGATGTCAAGT
>JBAUOG010000543.1:0-4574 GCA_049579625.1 Bryobacteraceae bacterium | reverse complement strand
CGCCATGCCTGGAATGCGCACATCCAGGCCAAACTGCGCGCTGCCGTCGGTCTTCGACGGGATGTCTTTGCGTGGAACGGGTTGACCGATAATTTCCCACTCTGCTGGCTTCTTAAGGGGAACCTTGACAAGATCCGGAATGGGCAGCTTGGCGGCGCTATCCACCAGGTCCGCAAAGCCCAGCGATTGCCCCTCGTAAGAAACCACGCCATTCTTCAATTGACACTTCTCGGGGACCACATTCCAGCGCTGCGCGGCGGCTGATATGAACATGAGCCGGGCTGCGGCGCCCGCTTGTCGCAACGGCGTAAAGGACTCGGCGACGCTGCCGCTGCCACCGGTGCCCTGGTTACCGAACACTGCCGAGTCGGTCGGCGCCTGCACCACCTTCACATTCTTCCAATCGACGCCCAGTTCCTCTGCCAACACCATTGGCAGGGCAGTAGAGATTCCCTGGCCCATCTCCGAACGTCCGGAGAGGATCGTCACTTCGCCATGAGTGTCGATCCGAATCCACGAGCGCAAAGGGTTTAGCGGAGCCTTCTCGTTCGCGCCTCTAGCTTTCTGGGGAACATCGAAGGCGATTACCAGCGCCGCTCCCGCGATTGCGGCCGATTTCAGAATTCCCCTGCGGCTAATGCCTTCCATAGTTCCGTTCTCCGCGTTGGGCAAGTGAACCGATGCTTCCATCACAGTGCACCTCCCGCTGACTTCGCAGCGCCTTCGCCGTTCATCGACGTTGCCGCACGCAGTACCGCTTTTTTGATTCGAAGAGCTGTTCCGCAACGGCAGATATTGTCGGACATGGCAGCCTCCACCTCAGTGGGCGTCGGGTGGGGATGTTTTTGAAGAAACGCGACCGCGGTCATGATCTGACCCGATTGGCAATACCCGCACTGCGGCGCCTGCTCGGCAATCCAGGCCAATTGAACAGGATGACTGTGATTCACTGAGAGTCCATCAATGGTCATCACCTTTTTCCCGGCGACGTCCGACATCGAGATGACACAGGAACGTTGGGCCTCCCCATCGATGTGAACAGTGCACGAGCCACATTGCGCAATGCCGCAACCGTATTTCGTGCCCGTAAGATTCAACGTGTCGCGCAGAACCCACAACAGTGGTGTTTCGGGATTCACATCAACAGATGTTTGTTTTCCGTTTAACTCGAACGCAATCGGCATAAGCGCACTCCTTTAGCACCCTCGTGGCCCAGGCTTCATCCTGTGATGAAAAAGGGCCTTCGCCCCCGGTCACTCATGCCCGGGGTTCCTACAACTCGTTGCAAACTAGATCAGCTTCTGAACCGGGCGCGTCAGCACAGAACCGCACGCGTCAGCAAGCGGATCTCAACCTTTCTCACCGGCCTTTTAAACAACTATAGGACGAATCAATCGGCGTGACGTCACTTCGAGTATTTGAAGTTCATCACCGCGATCTCGTCGTTGCCGGGAACGAAGAAACCAGCTCGCCCTTGCGTGAAGTCGCCGCCGTGGGTTGGCACGGGCCCAATCTCTTGCCATGCCCCGCCGGGCGCACGAACACGGGTCGTGACTTCACTTGGCTGAACCGTCATTTCAACTTGGAGCCATTCGGTTGGTTCAACATCCATGGGTAGTTTTCGGACTTCCGACCCCTTCCCATCCACGACTTCCCGAACCGTGAGATGCTTTCCGTCGGTCTGGAACAAGAGAAAATTCTTCGGATCCTGGTAGCCGGCGAACCATTGCAGACGCTCTTTCTTGAAGAGCCCGCCCCCCTTGCGAACGTGCGCCGCGAACGAGTAGTGTCCGGGCGTCTTCGTTACGTGGAACACGACGAAGCCCCCACCCTTCTGAATGCGTTCTCCGGATGCTTGCACCGCTTCCTTATCCGGATTTGGTTGCGCGGGCGGTGGTGGCGGAGGCGCTGGCGCCGGTGGCTTCGCCTCGACAATCACGACTTTTTCCAGGACCACGTCGGGCCCCGACAGCGTGAGTACATCGCCGGTAACGAATGTTCTCTGAAAGCGCTTGGTCATGGCCCCTTCGCGCCGCAACTCGATGGTGTGCTCGCCAGGTTTAATATTTGGAATCGTCGTATTGCCGTCGGCGCCAATCGGTGCGTTTGGCTCCTGATCTACGTAGACGATCGTCCCCGCTTGGGCGCCTCGAATCTTCAGCGTGGCGATCTGCGGAACCGGCTGCAGATGGAACTCCGCTCTCGCCTCTTCCCCCTTGCTAACCTTAACCACCTGCGGCGGCACATCCAGGAAACCGTTCTTGTGGATCCGCACCACATAGGTGCCCACCTTCACGCTAGGTATTCGCAGTTGGCCGTGCACGGTAGCTCGTTTGTAAAGCTTGTCGTTCAAGTACACCTCGGCATCGTCTTGCCCGGCGAGCACCAGCATCGTTCCCGCATTTGGGTCCGACTTCACAAAAACAGTCATCGCCGGAGCGGCAGTATACGTGAGGATGAAGCGCTGTTGATCCGTCTCCCGCTTCATCTGTAAGTCGTGGTCCGCGGTTCCCAGACTCGGCAGTACCAAACCATCTTTGGTCACATCGCCTGCGGCTTTGCCATCCACCAATACCTGAGCGGGAAATGAGTTAGTCGCCAGATGCCCGGTTCCATCCTGCTCGGAAATTACGACGATCAACGCGTTATCGGCCGTGGCCGTGCCTGCCAATGTGGGCGCCTGTTTCTCCGCGACATCGAACTCGAACGTTGCTTTTCCATTGGGGCCGGTCAAGTCCACTGAGTGGCGCCCCACAGCGAGGTTTTCCATGGTTAACTGACCGTCCTGCAGCTCGACTGCGGGCTTGCCATCCACCGATACTTTGCCCGGTACGAGATCCGTATAAAGGCGCAGCGTTGGCGTGATTGACACCACGGGCTGGGCCGGCTGCGTGGGGCTGGGCTTGTTCTGAGCCGGAGCTGGGTTCGAGACGGCGGAAGCCGGCGGTGGCTGTTCGGCAGGCGCAATGTTGAGTTTTCGAGCCATCTGCACCAGATAGAAGAAAGCGGCAAACAGTAGGAATGCAAAAAATGCTCCCACATAGACGGCGCGCTTCCAATTTGTGGCGTCCATCTCCACCGCGTCTGTAGGCGTTGATTCCGCCGCTGGATGGCTTGGGGCAGGGGCTGCAGGCTCCTCGCGTCCCTCGTTTGGGTTCTCGCGGAAACGGCGCCCGCGCTCGATCAGCCGCTCCTGTAGATCGGCTACCGTGAGCTGAAGATCAAAGTCGTCGGGAAAGGTCCGGCGCACTGCCTGCACCCTGTGATACAGGCTGCGCAGCGACTCCAGGTCTTGCGTTTCGTCAATGCGCGTTTCAACCCATCTGAGTTCCTGGAGTGCGGTCTCGATGTCGCGCATTGTGTCCACGGCCTTCAATCCTCGTTTGGATTATAGGCTATCTTCAGGCTGCCACTAGGCGCGGTTTGAGTAGTTGAGGCTGTAGAACTTTTGATACTCACCGCTTTTGACTCGCTCCACCCACGCCTGGTTCTGCTTGTACCAATCAACAGTCAGGCGAAGTCCGCGGTCGAAGTCCATTTTCGGCTCCCAGCCGGTTTCGCGTGTCAGCTTCTCATTAGTCAGCGCGTATCGCCGATCATGCCCCGGCCGGTCCGCCACTCGGGTTAGAAGTTTCTCGGTCTGTCCTGTCGCCTTCAAAATCCGGCGGACCACTTCCAGATTCGGGAGCGAGCAGTTGCCGCCAATGTTATAGATCTCTCCCGCTCGGCCCTGGCGGAGTGCGGCGTACACGGCCCGGCAGTGATCCTCCACGAATAGCCAATCACGTACTTGCTGGCCATCGCCGTAAATAGGGAGGTTCTTGCCGTCCAGCGCATTCGAAATCATCAGCGGGATCAGCTTCTCCGGGAATTGGTAAGGACCATAGTTGTTCGAGGCGCGGGTTACGCTGACGTTCAGCTTAAATGTAGTGAAGTACGAGAGCGCCAATAGGTCGGACCCTGCCTTGGAAGCCGAGTACGGGCTGCTGCCACGTAGCGGATAGTTCTCATCAGCCTCGTGCGGCTCATCGATGCTTCCGTAAACTTCATCGGTGGAAATGTGCAGGAAGCGTGGCACATTGGTGCGCCGCGCCGCCTCCAGCAAAGAGAACGTGCCGTTTAGATTGGTTTGAATGGCAGCCGCCGGCGAGTGAATGCTGCGGTCAACGTGTGACTCGGCCGCAAAGTGGACGATGGCGTCAGGCTTCTCGTCCGCGCACAACGCTCTCATCCGCGCTTCGTCGCAGATCTCCTCATGCTCGAAGCGATAGCCGCTATGGCCAGCCACGGGAAGAAGGTTCTCCAGGTTGCCGGCATAGGTCAACTTGTCGACGTTAACCAACTGGTCAGCCAGGCCTTCTGAGAGAACCATTCGCACGAAGCAGGAACCGATGAACCCGGCCCCGCCCGTTACCAACAGCTTCATTTGTGCTGCAGCTCCCAGTCGTAACCAATGTCAGGGTCGTTGTGCTTAACGCGGCCTTCGTCGCTCGGGTCGTACTTCCGATTCGTTACGTAGACCAGAACCGAGGGCTGTTCGCCAATCACCTTGTAACCATGTGCCACTCCTGGCG
>JBAUOG010000542.1:0-22421 GCA_049579625.1 Bryobacteraceae bacterium | reverse complement strand
CAAGCGCGCAGAGCGGGAAAAGCTGGCGCTCGAACGCAAAGCCCTCGCGCTGGGGTTCCGCCTCGAACCCGCCGCTTAGCTAAATCTTCCCGCTCATTCGGTACCGCGGGGAGCTGTTTCTGGAGAGCCGCGGCTCTGTTTGGTCCGTTTGCTGGCTCTGGGGCGGAGGGCACGCGCGCGATCCAGCGCGGCTAGAGGCTGCGGAACTGCTCGCGCAGCTTGGCGAATGTCTGTTCGAGCGACTCGGGCATGACGCGCGTCGCACCGACAACGGTCATGAAGTTCGCGTCGCCCACCCAACGCGGAAGCACGTGCATGTGGATGTGTTCGGCAATTCCCGCGCCAGCCGCTTGACCTAGATTCATGCCGAGGTTCAAGCCGGCCGGATGGTAGGTGTCTTCGAGGATGCGCTCTGCCGCCCGCGTCAGGTCCATCATCTCGAGCGAGGAAGCCGGGTCTGTTTGCGACAACCGTGAAACATGTTCATACGGCGCGATCATGAGATGCCCGGTCGTATAGGGGAAACGGTTCAGCAGGACGAAGTTGAGCCGGCCGCGGAAAAGAATGAAGCCATCCTCATCGGCGCGTTGGACAGCATCGCAGAAGATACAGTGTCCGGCCGGTGGTCTCTCTTTGCCTTCCACGTAGGTAGAGCGCCAAGGCGTCCACAGGTGTTCCATAGGCAGATGCTCCCCGTTTGAGGCGACACGCGTAGCCACTGGCGACCGGTTCTATATCGCCGTCATATCACTCGATAGCTAGGAATGATGCGGGTCCGCCACGTGGCCGTTGGCGGGAGGAGGCGCCTTGGCCGCGGCAGCCGATTCGGTGGCGGCCGGATGCGCCGATTGGTTCACCAGGTCGCGCAGCTCCTTGCTGGGCTTGAAATAGGGAATGCGTTTGGACGGCACCTCGACGCGGGTGCCCGTCTTCGGATTCCTTCCGACCCGTGGCTGGCGCTGGCGCGTGCGGAAGCTGCCGAAGCCTCGAATCTCAATCTTGTCGCCGGAATGCAGGCTGTTCACGATGCTGTCGAAGATAGTCTCCACGATGATCTCCGAATCCTTCCGGGTCATCTCAACAACCTTCGATACTTCCTCGATCAACTCCGCCTTCGTCATAGTCTTTGTCCTGTTCTCTAGTGGGTTACTTTTCGCGTTCCTCAGGGAGAGGGCTCTTCAAATGTTTCTAGTCTTTCTCTTCCGGCTCGCGGCGGCGGATCACGTCACCCATGGCTGACGTAGCGACGGCCGCTTGGCGTTGATAGTCTTTCAAGCGAATCTGCTCATCGTCTTCCGACCTCGCCTTAATGCTCAGGCCGATTCGCTTCTGCGCTTCATTCATCTTGATGATCTTGAAATCCATCTCCTGCCCGACCGGCAACAGGGGTTCGTCTTCCACCGCCGGGGCGCCGCGCCGTTTGGTCGGTTCCGCGACGATCTCCGAGCGATGACACAATCCTTCCACACCCGGCAGCAGTTCCACAAACACGCCAAACTGGGCGGCTCGGCAGATCTTGCCGCGAATTGTGTCGCCGATCTGGTGAGACTGGAAGAACGTCTCCCACGCGTCAGGCTGGAGTTGCTTCATCCCCAGTGAGAGACGGCGGTTGGGCGCGTCGATGTTCAGAATGACGGCCTGCACGACCTGCCCCTTCTTGACCATTTCAGACGGATGTTTGACCCGCTGGGTCCAGGAAATGTCGGACACATGAACCAAGCCGTCGACACCTTCCTCAATCTCGATAAACGCGCCGAAATCCGCCAGCTTGCGTACGCGGCCCTCGACAACCGAGCCGATGCTGTAGCGGTCGGCAACGGTCGTCCATGGATCGGCTTCGAGCTGTTTGATACCGAGCGAAATACGCCGCTCTTTCGGCTTCAACTCGAGCACTACGGCTTCCACCTGGTCACCGGCCTTCACCACCTTGGCCGGGTGTTTCATGCGGCGGCTCCAGGTCATCTCCGAGATGTGGATGAGGCCTTCGACGCCGGGCTCGAGCTCGACAAATGCTCCGTAGTCGGTGACGCTCACCACGCGGCCGATCACACGGCTGTTGACCGGGTAGTTGGCATCGATGTTCTCCCAGGGGTCGGGATGCATCTGCTTCAAGCCAAGCGAGATCCGTTCTTTCTCACGATCGAACTTCAAAACCTTGACCGTGACTTGATCCCCGACTTGCACCACCGCGGAGGGATGTGGCACGTTGCCGTAGCTCAAGTCGCTAACGTGCAGAAGCCCGTCGATGCCGCCGAGATCGACGAACGCTCCATATTCGGTGAGGTTCTTGATGGTGCCAGTGACGGTGCCGCCTTCTTTCACGTTCGCCAAAGCTTGCGCTTTGCGGCCATTCACTTCTTCTTCGAGGAGCACCCGTCTGGAAACCACCGCGTTCGCACGGCGCCGGTTGAGTTTCAAGATGCGGACTTCCAGCTCTTTCTCGAGATAAGCGTCGAGGTTATGGACGGGCCGCACTTCAATCTGCGAGCTGGGAAGAAACGCGATGACACCGATGTCGACCGCCAAGCCGCCCTTCACCTTGTTCACTACTTTGCCGGTGACTTTGCTGCCCTCGCTCGCGCTCTTCTCGAGTGTCTCCCACGCCTGACGGCGGTGGGCGCGCTCATGCGAAAGCAGAATGTAACCTTCGACCGGCGGCCCCGTGCGGTCGAACATGACTTCGATCGTGTCGCCGGGGCGGACGTTCGGTTTGCCATCGATCAGTGGGAACTGCGAGGCCGGAACCAACCCTTCGCTCTTGCGGCCGATGTCGACAATGACTTCCTTCTCGGAGACGCTGAGGACGTGGCCATGGAGGACTTCTCCTTCATGGGTGGGAGCCGGGCTGAACTGCGAGTAGTCGTCCAGGAACGCCTGATAGTCCTCGCTATCGGTAGCCGTTCCCGGCACTTCAACAAATTCGTCTGATGATGGACCGGCCATTACTAATCAACCCCATGTTCGGTAGCCCGCCCGACGTTGGCGAGAAGAAAACCGGAAACGCTCCGTGTGGAAGCCAGCAGGAGCAAGCTCTCAAAAATGACCAAATCCAAGGTCTCAACTTGTTGATAGCTCAGTACTTCAGCACTATAGCGGACCCTCTCAGTATATGTCAACCCGGCCCTGCGACGGATGAAAAGATTGCAAGCGCAGCAAAACACGGAACATGCGGGTTTGACAGGTCTAATCCCGTCAGACGCCGCCTTCCTGGTAAAGCTACCTGTTAGCTGCGCGATAAACCAAATCCGCCCTCCCTAGGCGAGCACGGGCTCCTCAACCTGGGCAAAAACGTAGGGCCCCTCGGGGATAACCGCGACAGCAGTTCCAGTGCGCATGCCGCCGACGAAACCGGCCAGAGCCTGTTCCGGCGTTGCGTAGACATGAGGCCCCAGGTAGCGTCGTAGGTCAGCGGGCAGGCCCGGCACGTAAAAGTGCAACTCGAACCGGCGCCCGGCAAGCGCCAGCTTCTCCAACTGCCACTGGTCAATCGTCACAGGCGAGCCGGTCAGTTGATCGAGAAACTCGCCGAAGCCACTCATCCGGCGCATGCATTCGACGAACTCCACGGCGCCGGCGCCCTCCGAGCACTGGGCGAACAGCAGGATGCGCCCGCCCTCCCTAACAATGTGCTGCGCTGCCGTAATGCCCTTAATGGCCTGATAGAACGTCAAGTCGAGAGGGTAGCCCGCAGCGGTTGTAATCACGCCGTCAACCGGTTCAGGAAGACGCTCCAATAACGCGTTGCGCACGAACTCAACGCCAGTGGCGTGGGCGGCTACAGGCTCACCAGCAAAGACACCGGCGATCTCGCGGGTTCGCGTCAGAGCCACATCCAGCATGAAGTCGTGCCGCGCCGTACGCGCAATCTCGAGCAGTTCCGCGTGGAGGGGGTTCTGTTCGACTGATCCCTCGATGGCCTTCGGCTCGCGCATGAACTTCGGGCTGTGCAGAACCTTGATGGTCTCCTGAGCGGCCAGTCCCGGTGCGATGAGCTTTCGACCGCCCGAGAACCCGAGCATGAGGTGTTGTTCGATGAAACCCAGCGTGATGTGCAGGTCGGCAGCGATGAACCGTTCATCGATGTAGACCGGCGTCCCGCGCTTGGTTTGTCCAAGAAAGCGGTGCTCGGCCAACTCCCGCGCATGGTGATTGAGAACACGGTAGCTCGCGGCAATGTCGGCGCCAACGATGGTTTGAATTTCGTCCGTGGAGGCGGGGCGGTGCAGCCCGGTTGCAATGAGGATCGAGATGTTTTCCCGAGGGATGCCGGATTCTTCGAGGCGGCTTAGAATTGGCGGCAGCGTCAGCTGGTTCGGCGCCGGACGGGTAATGTCGCACACCGAAATCGCAGCGCTGTTCTTGCCTTTGGCCAAATCCCGAAGGGGAGGGCGCCCGATGGGTGACTCAAGTGCTGCTTCCAAGGAAAGTGCTACATAGGGTAATACCGCGGCCGTTTTTGCTTCCAATACGGCGTAACGGGGGCCGTCCGGCAGAGCTACGCTGAGGCCCTGTTTGCCGAAAGCAAGCTGGATTTGCGTCACACTGCCAGTGTATCGGGGTTCGGCGAAACGCGGCGAGATTATGGAAGCGGAGACTTGCCCTGCCGGATCAGCTCGCCGATCGCGGAAACCAGGTTGGCGATGCGTTCGTCGAGGTCACGATCAAATTCCTTCAGCTGCCGGTCGGCCTCAGCCTGTTGGCGCAATTGCTCTTCGTGATGGGCAAGCCAGACGGCATGCTCTTTGATGCGCTCGGCGGCCTTTTTCTCGAGGTACGCATGGATGAGCATGGCGTCTTCCAGGTCTTTCCGAGCGTCCTCAAGCGTTCTCACTCTGGCCATCAAGTCCTCTATCGGATCCGCCACACACGGTTGTGCGTTCGTCGGTTACTTACACTCAGTTTAATTCAAGGTGGCCGGCGGCGGAGAAGCAGGACATATGCCGATCCTTACTTCACTTCGAGGATATCCTTTTCCTTGGCCTTGGCCAGCGTGTCGATTTTGGTGATGTGGCCGTCGGTCAGCTTTTGAACGCCGTCCAGTGCCTGGCGCTCTTCGTCCTCGCTGATGGCCTTTTCCTTGAGTAGCTTCTTCAAGTGGTCGTTAGAATCACGTCGAATGTTGCGCAGCGCGACGCGATGCTCTTCGGCGACATGACTGAGCTTCTTGGCCAGCTCGCGCCGTCGTTCTTCGGTCAGGGCAGGCACGGGGACGCGTATCAGCTTGCCATCATTGCCCGGATTCAGGCCCAGGTCCGCGCTCCGAATCGCCTTTTCGATAGCGGCGATCATAGACGGTTCCCAGGGCTGCAAGGTGATCATAGCCGGCTCTGGTACGTGAAGTTGCGCGACTTGGTTCAGCGGCACGGGAGAGCCGTAGTAATCCACGCGAACGCCGTCGAGCAGGCTGATGTTGGCGCGGCCGGTACGGATGTGCGCCATATCTTCCTGGAGATCGCTGAGGACCTTTTCCATGCGCTTGCGCGCTTCCGCTTCAATCTCTTTTACAGTCTTGAATATGCCACTGGGGGTGGCGGTTGGTTGCTCTTGCTTCGGCATAAGACCCTCCAATCAAAAGGACACCAGGTGAGCCCTTACGGGAGCGTCTGTTCGCCAACAGCCACGCGGCCCGACTGGTGCGCCCAAAATCCCTTAGCGAATGACCGTGCCGATGGGCTCGCCCATCGCCATTCGCATTATATTGCCAGAAACGTTCAGGTTGAACACAATAATCGGAAGCTTGTTATCCCGGCACATGGCCACGGCGGACGCGTCCATCACGCCCAACGACTTGGCCAGAACATCGAGGTAGCTCACTTCGGAGTACCGGATAGCATCGGAAAACTTCTTCGGATCCTTGTCGTAGACGCCGTCCACGCTGGTCGCTTTGGCGATGACCTCGGCGTGAATTTCCAGGCCGCGCAGCGTGGCTGCAGTGTCGGTGGAGAAATAAGGATTGGACGTTCCGGCCGCAAACACAACGATACGCCCTTTTTCCATGTGCCGGATGGCCCGTCGGCGGATGTAGGGTTCGGCAACCTGGTGCATCTGAATGGCTGTCATCACGCGCGTCGGAATGCCTTCCTTCTCGAGCGCGTCCTGAATCGCGAGTGCGTTAATGACGGTGGCCAACATCCCCATGTGGTCGCCGGTTACGCGATCCATGTTCTGAGCCGCGGCGGCGACCCCGCGGAAGAAGTTGCCTCCGCCCACCACCATGCCGATCTGGACGCCGGTGCGGGCGACCGCTGCCACTTCCGTGGCCAAGGCGCGAACACGCTCGGGATCGAGACCGAACGACCCATCCCCCGCGAGCGCCTCGCCACTCAGTTTTAGAAGAATTCGTTGGTGCTTCGGCATTCGCTCCTTTGATTTCCACAAGCAGGCTGAACCCCACCTGCACCACATCAGAATTCGAACGGAGTGCGGGACAGACCCTCAAGCCGGTCCCGCCACCCTGCTACGCCGTTATCGGCAGCGGGCTCGCTTCGACCCCGGGAGCATCGCCGGCGTCACCCACCTTGTAGCGAACAAACCGCGCGATCTTCACGTCTCCCAGTGCGCCGGCCTTCGACTTAAGAAGTTCGCGTACGCTGACCGAGTTCTCCTTGATGAAGGGTTGCTCAAGCAAGCAGACTTCTTCATAGAACTTGCTCAGGCGACCTTCCACGATCTTGTCAGCGACGTTCGCCGGCTTGCCTTCCTTGATCACGCGGTCTTTTTGGATGTCGCGTTCCTTGGCTAGAGCCGCGGGTGGCACGTCTTCCTTGGACACACATTGTGGGTTGGCGGCAGCCACCTGCATCGCGAGGTCGCGCACCAAGGCTTGAAAGTCGCCATTCTTCGACAAGTCGGAGGCAGTATGGACCTCCACAAGCACCCCGATTTGTGCGCCGGTGTGAATGTAGTGCGCGATGGTGCCGTGTCCAGCCACCTCAAAAATGGTGAACCGTGAGACGGCGATGTTCTCACCCAGTTTAGCGATCTTGGTCTTGACCACTTCAGCGACTGTAACGCTTTGGTCTTTGGTGAACTTCTGCTCGTAAAGCACCAGGTGCGATTTGATGTTGGCGCGCTCAGCCACCGTGACGTCTTCCAGCCGCACGTGCTTGGGCTTAGTTTCGGCGATATGATGAGCGACATCCGCAGTCAGCGTCTGAAACTCGTCGGTGCGCGCGACGAAGTCCGATTCGCAGTTCACTTCCACTAGTACGCCCAGTTTGCTGTCGGTGCTGATGTGCGCTCCGATCAGTCCCTGCTTGGTGGAGCGCGAGGACTTCTTTCCCGCTGATGCAATGCCCTTCTTGCGAAGCACTACTTCGGCGTTGTCCATATCTCCATTTGTTTCCACCAGCGCGGACTTGCATTCCATCATGCCGGCGCCCGTCCGCTCGCGAAGCTGCTTGACGAGTTGTGCATTAATCTCAGCCATTGATTCCTCTACGATCTATCCTCGTATACATCTGTGTGAACACCCGGTGAAAAATTACGTGTTGTCGTTCGCCAGGCGCTCCTGACACACGTTGGGCGACCAAGCCCAGATGGCCGGTCGCCCAAGTCTTCTTGTTCAATCGGCCAGGCAGTCGGCCCAGTGAACGAATTAATGCTCGCTCAACGAAGAGCCGGCAAGTTCTTCGACGGCTTCGCTTGCTGGGCCCTTACGCGGCGTTGCTTCGGGTTCCTCGCTGGTGGCGAGGCTTTCCGACATCAACTGTTCTGCGTACTTCGGATCCAGGTATTGTTGATACTCGGCCGGAGTCTCCTCCGCCGGCGTCTCATCGCTGACAATCTTCTCGGCCGTGAATTCGTGTTCCGTTGCGAGCGTGCGCGCTTCGGCAACCGCGTCGGCGATTTTCGTGGTGAACAAGCGAATGGCGCGCAGAGCGTCGTCATTGCCCGGGATCACATAATCCACTTCGTCGGGATCGCAATTGGTGTCCACCACGGCGACCACAGGGATGCCGAGCTTGCGGGCTTCCTTCACGGCGATGGCTTCCTTGTTGGAATCGATGACGAAGAGCAGGTCGGGCAGGCCGGGCATTTCTTTGATGCCGGCGAGATTCTGTTGCAGGTGCTTGCGCTCCCGCTCCAGCCGTCCGATCTCTTTCTTGGCGCGGCCTTCGTAAGAGTTGTCCGCCGCCATCTCGTCGAGCTCTTTCAAACGCTTGATGGATCGCTGCACGGTTACCATATTGGTGAGCAGTCCGCCAAGCCAGCGCTGGTTGACGTAGAACTGGCTGCAGCGCGTTGCCTCTTCGGCGATCGCTTCCTGCGCCTGGCGCTTGGTCCCGACAAACAGGACCGTCTTTCCCTGGGCGGCCATCTCGCCTACATAACGCATGGCATCTTTAAAGAGCTTCAGCGTCTTTTGCAGGTCAATGATGTAAATGCCGTTACGTTCGCCAAAGATGTACTCTTTCATCTTTGGATTCCAGCGCTTGGTCTGATGCCCGAAGTGAACGCCTGCTTCGAGCAATTCTTTCATCGAAATCGATGGCAAATTGACTCCTTCTAAGTCACAAGGCGGGCGAGCCTCGTTTTACAATGCGGCATCGGCGTCAGGCTTCACGCGGCCCAAAGCGAAATTTGCGTGGCCTGGCCGGCGCCGGTTGAGCATCGGGCAGCCGTGAAGCCGCCCGTTGCTGGTGTTTCAGGAAAGAACGAGAAGAACTGACGCCGTTTGCCGGGCTGGCAGCGGCGCACATCGATACAACCCCAAGCGACTAGCGTTTGGAGAACTGGAAGCGCTTGCGAGCTCCCTTTTGACCGTACTTCTTTCGCTCATGCTCGCGAGCATCGCGAGTCAGCTGGCCGGCCTGCTTCAGTTTCCCGCGCAGTTCGGCATTGAACTCAGTTAACGCACGGGCTATACCCAGACGCGCAGCGCCTGCCTGCCCGGTGACTCCGCCGCCCTTGGCAAGAATCAGTACATCGAACTTTTCCGCCGTCTCGGTGGCCAGTAGCGGCTGCCGCACGTAGGCGCGGGCCGACTCGCTCACAAAATAATGCTCGAACGGGCGGTTGTTAATGGTGATCTCGCCCTTGCCGGGCCGCAAGAAAACTCGCACAGTTGCGGTCTTGCGGCGTCCGGTACCCAAATGTTGAACTAGCTTCGCTGGCACTTACCAAATCCTCTCTAATACTTGTTGATGGTGTACGCCGCCGGCTTCTGCGCCTGGTGAGGATGTTGCTCGCCTGCGTAAACCTTCAACTTGCGGTACATTTGTTTTCCCAGTTTCGTTTTGGGCAGCATGCCGGAAATCGCTAATTCCAGCATCCTGGTGGGACGGGTTTGCCGCATTTTGACGGCGCCGACCTCGACCAGACCACCCGGGTAGCCGCTATGGCGGCGATAGAGTTTTTGACCTTCTTTGCCGCCGGTAAGCTTGACTTTTTCGGCGTTGACAATTACCACGTGATCGCCCGTATCAATGGACGTCGTATATGTTGGTTTGTGCTTGCCCATCAAGAGCATAGCTGCGCGACTCGCCACTCGTCCCAGGACGGCGTCGTTCGCGTCTATCACGTGCCAAGCACGGACAATTTCATGCTCGGACGGAAATTCGGTGCGCATGGACAGACTTCTTCTCTCTTTTCGAAATCTCGAAACACTTCATCGTAACGAATTGGAGACACAGGTGTCAAACGGGGCTGGCTGGCGGGGTGCGCGACTTCAAAGTGACGGGTCGGGCGGGGTTCTTTTTTATGGCACAAATCCATGCGTATGTACTACGCTAGGACAGGAGACTACCACAAATGACTCTTTCACGATCCCTGGAATCGCTCGAACAACAGCGGACCAACATCGCCAACCAGATCGCCGCTCTCGGCGACCTGCGTTGTGGCTCGATCACTTCGACTTCCGGCCGGTGTGGCAAACCCAACTGCCATTGCCATCAGCCGAAGGATCCCGGCCATGGCCCCAATCTTCGCTTGACCTACAAGATCAATGGCAAGACCGCCACCGAAGCCCTTCCTCACCAGGCCGCGCTGCAAAAGGTCGAACGGGAAATCGCGGAGTTCCGCAAACTGCAGAGCCTGCATCGGGAATTGGTCGAGGTCAACGCGCAGATCTGTCGGGCGCGCCCCGTCGCGGACACCCTCTCGCCAGAGGAAAAAAAACGGCGGAAGCGATCCAGCGGGAGATTGCGCGCGAAGTAGACCACCTGTTGCGCGTCATCTTCCACGGTCGGCGCAAGACGGGGCGTCTGGATTTGGAGGCCATTGAAATGGCGGTGCGTTCGGCGATGCATCAGGCGGGGGCCGCGGCGCTGACCGAATTGCTGCGATTCGCCGCCCCGGCCGCCGATCAGCACTCCATCTCTTGTTCTTGCGGCCACCAAGCGCATTATCACGAACTCCGTTCCAAGCCCGTCTTGACCGCCGTGGGCAAGGTGGAGGTGTCGCGCCCCTACTACTTGTGCCCGCACTGCCACACCGGCCAATTTCCCGCCGATGTCGAACTGGACATCGTCCATACGGAGTTTTCTCCGGGAGTGCGCCGCATGCAAGCGGTTGTCGGCCAGGAGGCGCCTTTCGATCACGGCCGCCAGCAGATGAAGCTACTCGCCGATCTGGAGTTGACCACCAAGAGCGTGGAGCGGACAGCGGAAGCCATCGGAGAGAATATCGCCGCACTGCAGCAGGAGGAAATGCAACGGGCCGTGCAGTTGGATCTGCCCATGGTGGTGGGCAAGCCGATCCCGATCCTGTATGTCCAAATGGACGGCACAGGAATCCCAGTGGTGAAGCAAGAGACGGTGGGCCGGCAGGGCAAGACGGAAGGTCAGCCATCGCATACGCGGGAGGTGAAGTTGGGATGCTCGTTCACCCAAACCACCTGGGACGAGGAAGGCTACCCGATCCGCGATCCGGATTCCACCACTTACACCGGCGCCATCGAGACCGCCGAGGAGTTCGGCAAGCGAATCTATGTGGAAGCCTGGAAGCGCGGCTGGAGCTGTGCCGAACAGAAGGTCGTGATGGGCGACGGGGCCGAATGGATCTGGAACCTGGCCGACCAGCACTTTCCAGGCGCGGTGCAGATTGTCGATCTGTATCACGCGCGCCAACATCTGTGGGAGTTGGCACGCAGACTGCATCCCAACGACGAGGCGAATCAGAGGGCGTGGATGAAAGTTCACCAGCGCCTGCTCGACAAGGGGAAAATCGAGAAGCTGGTAGCCATTCTTGGTTCCTTCGTTTCCACCAATCCCGAAGTGGTCGAGAAACTTCGCACCGAGGCCGATTACTTTGGCAGAAACGCGGAGCGCATGCGCTATCCGAAGTTCCGTCGTCTGCACCTGTTTGTCGGTTCCGGTGTGATCGAAGCTGGCTGCAAGACCGTGATCGGTTCCCGGCTCAAACAATCCGGCATGTTCTGGACAGTGCGGGGCGCCAACGCCATCATCGCCCTCCGATGTTGCCATCTCAACGGTCGTTTTGAGGACTATTGGCAGGACCGGCGGGCGGCGAAAGTTCCACTTCTATGTCGCGCACCCCCTGACGGTCACGGCTCCGAAGCGCCGGTGTTTGTTTGCGATGAGTTGCCGAATCCCGACAGTTGAGGGAGCCAGTGAAGCTGGCCTTTTCAGCAACGTCTTCAGGCTGTGGTCGGGCATTGCTCCGTTCGGAGCCAACAAAACTCCCGGCATGCCAGAGGCATATCGCAACAAGCAAACGGCTCCCCGTGGCTAAGGCTGGCTCCAAAGTGCTGTTCAGGCGTTTTTCTACAATCGAGCGCGTCGTCGTTCAATAACTTGTCTATAATCAACGGAGAGGGCTGCTGTGAGTCCCGCTAGCGCCCCATTCTCCTGTCCGCCCAGTCTTCATGGCTTCAATTCCCGGCCGCCATTTCGTTCGTAACTTCGTCACTAAACAGCACCTGTTGATGCAGCTCGTCCGGCGCGATTTTCAGCAGCGCTTTGTCGGCTCGGCCGCCGGATGGCTATGGGGCTTTATACAACCGCTGGTTCTGCTTCTGAGCTGGGTGTTTGTCTTCCGCGTTTGCTTGCACAGCAAAGTTCCCGCCGGGGAACCGACCGACAACTACGTAATGTTTCTCGCCTGCGGCTATCTCCCCTTCCTGCTTTTCCAGGAAACGGTGACGCGCTGCTCAACCAGCCTGGTGGACAACGCAAACCTGATTACCAAGACCGTCTTCCCGTCCGAGTTCATTCCGGTCGCAATTTTTTTCTCCACGCTGGTGCAACATCTCCTGGCGCTCAGCATCGTTTTGCTCGCGGTGTTTGTGTGGCTGCGCCATGCCAGTCCCTGGATGTTGATGCTGCCCTTCTACACGCTCGCCATTGGATTCCTGGCCATCGGCGTCGGCTGGATCGTCTCGGGCCTGCAGGTCTATCTGCGCGATACGTCTCAAGTGCTCGTGCTGATTTTGACCTTCTGGTTCTGGGTCACGCCCATTTTCATTGTCGAATCGCAGTACCCCGCCAAGCTCCGCTTCCTGCTGCACCTGAACCCGCTTGCCTACATGGTGCGGGCCTACCGCGACCGCTTGCTCTCAGGCCGGGTTCCAGCGTGGAATGAAGTGGCCATCACCGCACTCTATTCCGGCGCGGTGTTCATTCTGGGCGGTCTGTTCTTCCGGCAGGTGAAGCGCGGCTTCGCCGACGTGCTCTAGGCTGCCGCGTGGCAAGGCCTTCAGACGTTGATGAAAAAGACCAAGAACCGCTCCCTTACGGTCACGGCTCGGAAGCTTTTGTGTTCGCGTGCAATGAGTTGCGGAGTCCGGACCTTTTTCATCAACGTCTTCAGGCTCTGGTCCGCACGAGGATATTTGGCCGTGGTCAGAACGCTCCTAACTAAGGCCGCCCTTCTTTCGGCCCCTCACGCAGGGCTCGGTATTTCCGCAGTAGTTCATACATCACTACAGCCCCCGCGCTCGCCACGTTCAGGCTGTGTTTCAGCCCCAGCATCGGGATTCGCACGTGCGTATCACACAGCTCCAATAGTTCCCTGCCCAGCCCGTCCACCTCGTGCCCGAATAAGACACAGCTCGGAAACTGCGGTCTCCAATCGAAGAGATCAACCGCCCGGGCGCTGGTTTCAATCGCCACAATCTCGTAGCCATGACTCCGCAGTGCCCGCATCCGCTCCGCGGGATCTGAGACGGACTGCCACGGCACGCGCTCCTCGGCGCCCAAAGCCGTCTTCGCGATCGCCTTCTTCGGTGGCCGCGCCGTAATGCCGCTGAGATAGATTCGCTCAATGCCCGCGCCATCCGCCGTTCGGAAGAAGGCGCCCACGTTGTACATGCTCCGCACGTTATCCAGCAGCAGGCTCACGGGCAAACGCCACCCGTCGTACGGCGTGGCGGCGGCCGTTGCCGTGTAGGGAATCCTCTCCATCGTCCTCCAGCTTAAGCGACGCTCGACACAGCATGCCTGATGTAGGCCTGTGAAGGTTTCACTTGCTACAATTTGATCTCGGGGCTTGCCAGTCGGCTAATTAACATGGATCTCGATCAGCTCCACACTTTTCTGGAGATCGTTCGCCTGAAAAGTTTCTCGAAGGCCGCGCAGACCTGCTACCGCACGCAGCCCGCCATCAGCGCGCAGGTCCGCCAGCTCGAGCAGGAGATGAATACCACCCTCTTCGAGCGCCTCGGAACCAAGATTTCACTCACCGTCGCCGGCGGTATTTTCGCGGACTACGCCGAACAGATCCTCGCGCTCCGCCGCCGTGCCCAGGATGCCATCAACGAGCTCGAGAAAGTGCCGCGCGGCGAACTCGTCATTGCAGCCAACGAAGCCACGTGCATCTACGTGCTGCCCACTGTCTTCGCCGAGTTTAAGAAGCAATTTCCCAACGTGCAGCTGTCCGTCGACCGCTCCTATGGCTCCCGGGTAGTGCAAGCCGTACTCGACAATCTGGCCGATTTCGGCATCACCCAACTCCCCGTTCAGGAGAAAAAGCTGCAGGTCGTCAAAATTCATTCCGACGAAATCAAATTATTGGTACCGGCTGGGCATAAACTGGTATCGAAAGAACAGGTGAGACCGCAGGACCTGGTCGGCCATCAGCTCTTGCTGCCCAAAACCGGAACCACCCGGGCCCGGCTGAACGAGTGGCTCGATCCGGTGGAAGATCAGCTCACGGTCTCTATGGAGCTCGACTCGACGGAAATGATTAAGCGTTTCGTGATGGCGGATCTCGGCTTATCGTTTCTCGCCGCCTCGCATTGCAGCGAGGAGGTAGAGGCGGGCAAGCTCGCCGCCCTGTCACTTGGCCCGGAACCCATGATCCGTCGCGTGGGCCTGATCTACCGCAAAGACAAGTCGCTCGCCAAGGCGGCTTTAGGATTCATTCAGGTGACTCTGGAGAACGCTGGTATGGGCGTCGGCATGCCGTCGCAAGGACAACGCCTGCCCCGCGTCGCAAACTCACTCTTGTAAACCTATGCCAAGCCGAACGCCAAGGTTGACCGCCAAGACATCCACGATCTACATCGCGACGGCCAGCCAGACGCATGTTTACCGTTCGGTGGGTGAGGTTCCCCCTCCACTGCGTCGCCGCTTGGAAGAGACCACCACCGGCGCCAATTCGGCCACCATACTGATTGCCGACAAACGCGGGCGAGCCGAACTCGTCCGCGCGTTGCAAGGCCTGCCGTCCGATGTCCAATCCCGCCTCGCACGGACCATCCAATCCCGCCGCGCGAAGGCGGAGTCCGAGCGCCTCCCTCCGCCGCCCAAACCTCACCACACCGTCCGATTCTGGGTGGAACTCCTGCTCCCATTTGGCGTAGGCGTCGCCCTCTGGCTGCTTCTCACCTGGCGTTCCTAGGCCTCGGCGAACGCCGCCTTAAAGCCTTCTCACTTTGCACCCGATATGTAGGATGTGCACGCTGCTACTCCCCCATCCGGATTTGACTCCATCGTTCACTTGCCCGCACCTGCTCCCGGAGCGTCCCAAGTAGATGCCCCCTGCCGTGTGCTGAGCTTTCGCGGCAACCGGTTGGCCTTGCTCACTGACCGGGATATTCCGCTCTGCGCCCCGCTCACGGTGGAGCATGATGACGCCCTTTACTTAGGAGAGGTCGTGAAGTCCGGCGATCCGCCGCCAACCACCAATCTCGGCCTGAATCACACTGGGTACCACGTCGAGGTTCTCATCGAACAAGTGCTGAGCGGCTTGCAGAGCTTGGTCACGTTGCGCGCCCGTCTGCTCGACGAACAGGCCCGGGCGGACGAACGGACTGCCGACGAACCGCGCCCCGACGACCACCGCAACGATGCCCTTCCCGTGCCCGTTCGAAAACGCCGTGCCTGAATCCGTCAGCGGCATCAGCGACCGAGGCCACGTCGTCGGTCAGAGAATTAGACAATCCGCGTTAATCGCGTTGATCAGCGGCCATTCAAACTCGCTCCAGCCCGGATTACCACTCCCCCGAACCGCGAGTCGTTTATGCTGCATAGTATGGGTGTGCGTTCGAACCCGGGCCGTCCCGGGCGGAGCCCGCCTCACGAATCGTTATGAGCAACCGTGTCGTAATCTTCGGAAGTGGTGGCCAGCTCGGAGTGGAGCTGTGCCGGGTATTTGAAGGACGCGGCTGGTCCGTCAAGCGGTTCGACCGCCAGATGCTCGATATCACCAATGCCCAAGCCGTGGAGGCCGGGCTAGCCCAGGCCGATCCGCGATTGGTCATTAACTCCGCTGCCTACAACCAGGTGGACGTCGCCGAAAGCGAACCGCTGGCGGCGTTTCAAGCCAATGCGCTGGCTGTCCGAAACATCGCCATGGCGTGCCGGCAGGTGGACGCCCAGTTGGTGCACTTCTCCACCGACTACGTTTTCGACGGAACCAAGGGTTCACCTTACGTCGAAACGGATCCCACCCACCCCCTCGGCGCTTATGCTGTCTCGAAACTGGGAGGCGAACTATACGCCCAGGCGTACCTGGACAATCCGCTGGTCGTTCGAACTTCGGGAGTTTTTGGACCAGGCGGGCTGTTTACACCCCGTGGCAATTTTGTGGAGCTGATGCTTCGCCTCGCCAGGAATGGAAGCCCGATCCGGGTGGTGGAAGATCACGTTGCGTCGCCCGCGTATGCTCCGGCTGTCGCCGAGCGTACCGCTGATCTGGTCGAGAAGGGTCTCGGCGGCGTATTTCACGTCGGCGGCGGTGAGGCCATTTCCTGGTATGAGTACGCGCGCATGATCTTTTCTCTCGCCGGCGTGAAGCCCGAATTGAAGCCGACCAACGAACGTGAATACCGCACTGCCGCGCGGCGTCCTAAATTCTCCGCGCTCTCGAACGCCAAGCTGGAAGCCGCTGGTGTCAAGCCCATGCCCCCCTTCCGGGAAGCAGTAAAGGCTTATCTCGAAGCACGTGAGAAAGCTACTGCGCACCGTTCTTAGTAGCGTAGTAACCCTTGCGAGCCTGCACCAGCAGGTCTGGCTGCTTTACCTTGATTTCGATCTTCCGGTAAGAGCCGTCGCGCGCTGTGTTGGAGGGTGTGTAGCCCAGTGTGTACTGGTTCCGCAGCTCGTCCTGCAGCTCCTTAAAGACATCCTGGAGTGTGTGCTTGCGGTCCACCGTGAATACGTGCCCGCCGGTTTCGCTTGACATCTTGCGGAGGTCCCCTTCCCCACCGCCGCCAAATCCCAACCCAGCGCGGCTGTAGAAGTACGGATCAACATAGTAGAAGCTGTAGATGATCGTGTCGGCCTTCTGGGCCTGCTCGATCGCGTTTTTCACCGTGTAGTAGCTGCCCTGATCTTCTCCATCGGTGATCAGCACCAGCGCCTTGCGCCCAACTTCGCCGCGCAGCTTTTCCGTGGACGCCAGGTACACAGCATCGAACAGCAGCGTGCCCTTGGGCTTTCCAATGCCCGGCACCGCGCCGGGGTTCATGATCGGTCCGCCGCCGTCCGCGTGCAGGTCTTTGAGCCCCGCCATCAACAACCTTGGCGAGTTCGTATAATCTTGCAACAAATCCGTGCTCTTGCCGAAAGAAATCAGGAACGCTTCGTCCTTTGGGCGGATCACGTTTGCAAAAAAGGACGATGCCGCACTGCGCTCAATGTCAATCAGGTTCTCCTGGCTGGCGCTGATGTCGATGAGCAAGCCAAGCGTCAGCGGAATATCCGTCTCGCGGGAGAAGCGCTGGATCTCTTGCCTCTTCCCGTCTTCAAACAGCTCGAAATCCTCCTTGGTAAGGTTCGGGATCAACTGGCCCTTCTTCGTGCGCACCGAGAACAGGATGTTGACCAGATCGACATCCACCCGGATCACTGACTGATCGTCGGGGGGCGCTGGGTTTTGTTGCGCGGACTGAGAAGTTTGAGCTCGGGCTGACGTGAACGACATCCCAACGCTCACCAGGAGACAGGCTAAGCCCGCAAGTACTACGTTCCGAAACACTCTTCCTGCCATTGTTTATTAGCTTATCGCTCCCCATCAGACGCCGCTGGAATCTGGTCGCCGGAAGATCCGTTATTACCTTTTGCATTAGTGAGCCTGATTTGCGTCGTCTATGGCCTGGCAGTCCCGCGATTGCGGCAACGACGGGGGCGTCAAAGCCTGGTCCAAAACTCCTGAAATCCCAGGATCGGAAATATCGAGTTCTGAACTCGCACGCTTCATAATGGGTAAAACATACCTGTGAAGCACGCACTGAACCACCTCCGCAAAGCCGATCCCGTTCTCGCCGGAATCATCAAGACGGTCGGTCCTTACCAGTTGCTCCTCCGCGAGCCGACCATAGAAACCCTTTGCCGGTCAATCGTGTATCAGCAGGTCAGTGGCAAGGCCGCCGCAACCATCTTCGCCCGCCTCAAGAGAGCGACCGGCCGCACCTTCAACGCGAAGAGTCTTCTGAAGCTCTCTCCGGAAGAATTGCGCGCCTGTGGTCTTTCTCAACAGAAAGCCGCTTACATCCGCGACTTGGCCGAACGCGTACTCCGCAAAGAGATCGACTTCCGGCGGCTCCCGGACATGAGCGACGACGACGTCATTGAGCATCTGACGCGGGTCAAAGGAATCGGCATCTGGACCGCTCAGATGTTTCTCATATTCGCCCTGGAGCGGCCCAACGTACTGCCCGTTGCCGACCTCGGCGTCCGCAACGCGATCATGAAAGCCTACGGCCTGACGGAAGTGCCGGCTGTCGCCGATCTCGTCAGGATCGCCGAAGCGTGGCATCCATACTGCTCGGTCGCGACCTGGTATTTGTGGCGCAGTCTCGACGGTCCGGCCGAAATCTGAGCTGGGCTGCTCTCTGCGCAGATCCTTCGAGCACAAAACCGCGCGCGTCAGCAAGCGGATGCAAACGACCTCTAGAAGCTGATCTCAGCCGGGAAAAACTCGGCAATCAAGTCGTCATAATACGGCTTCACGTCTTTCAGCTTCGGCCGGTCAGCGCCCTTCGAGTAAAGGTCGTACGGGTTGAACTTCCGCACCCACTGGAACATCTCGACGTCCTGATCGTTCATCAAGTGTCGATAGGCGCCATGCCTGTGAGCCGGGTAGAAAGAGTGATAACGCAGCATGTACTGGGCTGGCACTGGCAAATAGTTCCTCGTGACGGAGTAGATGTATTCGTCGTGGCCCCACGACAGATGCACCTGGTCCAGCCCGCAGTTCGGTTGGTAGATGCCATGAAGCGTCTGGTACTCAGGAACGGTGCTATCGGGATTCGCGGCAAAGAACTCCGGGAATACGATCTGGTTGGAATAGGCGCAGCCCACCGGGAACGTGTCGCCTACCACCGCCCACTGAGGCTCGCCGTACAGGCAAAGCACCTTTCCCAGGTCATGAACTAAGCCGGCGGCCACAAACCAGCGCGGATGGCCGTCCTTACGAATCGCCTCGGACGTCTGCAGCAGATGCTCAATTTGAGTGAGGTCTGTATCTGGATCGCTGTCGTCAACCAGGGTATTCAGGTAATCCAAAGCCGACCAGATGCTCATTTTGCCGCGCTTCAGGGCCAGAAACTCCGCCTTCTTGGCCAGGACAAAATCAAGCGTTTGGTGAGCGTGGTTCTGCCGGTAAAACTCGGTCACGGTCGGATTCGCATCGGCCTGATAGTTTCGAAATTCCTCTTCCGTTTTTCCTTGCTTGTACCGCGCGGCGACAAAGTCATCCCAGTCGTCGACCGATTTCATGGGACCTTTGGCTTGACTGATTGGCTGTGCTTGCATGTTGACTCGGCCTCTAAACTAATTGGGTGCTGAGAAGGCCCAACATAACCAGCACTGAACCGCATGCGTAAGCAAGCGGGTTACCTTCAGCAGCCTCTAACCAGTGTAAAACGATCTCTTCGGCACCGCCGCGATCGAGCCTGCAAACTTACGAAATGTTGCGGTGGCCGCAAAAGCCGTTTAAGATGCGAAGGCAATGCGTCCATTCCTCCTTTGCCTGCTGATGGTGTTTCCCCTCGCCGCCGACGATCTGACCGATCTCTCCAACGACTTCTGGAACTGGCGGGTCGACGAGCAGCCCTTTTCAGAAGACGATATTCCCCGCCTCGACCGGTCGCAGGACTTCGTCATTGACTGGTCCCCGGAGAAGGTGGCCCAGCGCCGCACGGAATTGGCAGCATTTGAAACGCGCTGGAAAGCGCTCGACGTGAACGGTGAGTCAATATCCAACCAGGTGGACTACCGGCTCATCGGTTCGGCCTTGGCGCGGGCCCGTTGGGAGCTGGATATTGAGAGGGGCTGGCAGCGCAATCCCGTGTTCTACGTGCAGCAAACACTGGGAAGTTTCCAATTGCTGCTGCTGCCGCCACCCCCCTTCGACGCTGCCCGCCAGGCAGAGCTAGTCAAGCGAATGAAATCGATTCCGGGTACCATTCAGTCGGCCGAAGCGAACCTCACGGATATGCGCCAGCCATTTGCCAAGCTGGCGATCGATGCCCTGGCAGATGTACCCGTGCGCTTTGCCGCCATGGTCAACGCCCTGGGTCCTCAGCTAGACGAGACAACGCGCCAGGCCTTGCTCAACGCGATGCCGCCCGCGATTGACGCCCTCGAACGGTTCCGCTCGTGGCTCCAAGGCAAATTGGAATCTCTGCCCACGGACACCGCAATCGGACGCGAGAACTATGAATTTTTCCTCAAACAAGTCGCGCTGCTGCCCTATTCTCCTGAGCAGCTTCTCGCCATGGGCCGCCAGGAATGGGAGCGCAGCGTTGCATTTGAGTCGTATGAACGATTGCGCAATGCCAATCTGCCGGAGCTAGCCCTGTTCCCGAGCCAAGCCGCGCAAATCGAACGCGAAGCAAAAGATGAACAGAAGATTCGTGATTACTTGAACAGCCACAACTTGCTCACCGTTCCCGCCTGGATGCGTCACTATCGCAATCTGCCTTTGCCCGATTACCTGCGGCCTTTTTCATCTCTCGGCGTCACCGACGACTTAACCGGACCCGCGAGGCTTACCCAAAACGGCACCAGCTACATCCGCCACCCTTCGCCCTCACTGGGCTATTTCGCTTTGTCGACCGCCAAGGATCCGCGGCCAATCATTGTCCATGAAGGCGTCCCGGGCCACTATTTCCAGCTAACGTTGGGTTGGACGCATGAGGACCCGATTCGCCGCCACTATTACGACTCTGGCGCAAATGAAGGCATCGGCTTCTATGCCGAGGAAATGATGCTGCAAGCCGGCCTGTTTGACGACAGCCCGCGCACACGAGAGATCATCTACAGTTTCATGCGTCTCCGCGCCCTACGCGTTGAGGTAGATGTAAAGCTCGCATTGGGCCAATTCACTCTGGATCAGGCCGCGGATTATCTCGCAAGAACGGTGCCCATGGATGCCACTACCGCCAGAGAAGAGGCCGCTATGTTCGCCAGCACGCCGGGACAGGCCATTTCCTATCAGATCGGCAAGCTTCAGATTATGAAGCTGCTGGCTGAGACCCGCGAGAAACAGGGTGACAGCTTCTCCCTTCGGGCGTTCCACGACTCCCTTTGGAAGAATGGAAATGTTCCTATTTCCTTACAACGCTGGGAGATGCTCGGCGATATGAGTGACGTTCCTGCTGTCGCTCTTGCTAAGCCGGAAGTCAGCCATTGAACACGTGAAACAGCCGCTTCGCGAACGGCATCCACCTATGTGTGTCTCGCTGATCATCTAAGCTCCTGCGTCCACATTTCCTCACACCATGCAGAAATCACTTTCCATCTGTGTTCTAACGACACTTGCTGCGTTGAGCCTCACAGCGCAACCTCTTACGCCGCTAGCGTCCGGTAGCTCAACCGCGGCGGCACGAACCATTCCACAGGATCCGTTGGGCCGTACCTCGCCGCAATCGACCATGTACGGATTTCTGGAAGCGTGCCGCAAACACGATTATGTGAGAGCCGCACACTTCCTTGATCTCCGCGATAAGAAACCGGAAGATCGTCTCAAGCTCGGCCCCGAACTGGCGCAACAGCTTCAGGGGATTCTTGACAAGGACAGCCAGTTCGACTTGGCTGACCTGAGTTCAGAGCCGGATGGAGATCGTTCCGATGGTCTGACCCCTGACCTTGACGAACTCGGGTCGTTCACCTTTGGAAAAACAACCGAGACCCTTCAGCTACAGCGGATAACCGGAAAGAAAGGCTATCAATTGTGGCTAGTCTCGTCGGCCAGCCTGAAGGAGGTCCCGGCGTTGCACCGCCGGCTCACCGAAAACCCTCTCGAAAACAGCCTCCCCGCTCCGCTGGTTGAGATACAACTGCTAAGTACCGCTCTCTGGAAGTGGCTTGCCTTTGCCCTGCTGATCATTGCGCTCGTCATACTGTCTGGCCTTGTGTCACGAGCGATCGTCGCTGTCTTTCGCCGCGTGTTTGCTCGCGGGCTCGATTCCGTGCGCGGAACAACTTTTCAGGAATTCGTCAACCCCATTCGATTGCTTCTCTCGCTCCTGGTCTTCCGCGCTTGCGAGGAGATCATCGGCCCATCGGCTCTAATGCGCCTATACATCGACCGTGTGCTGACACTGCTCTTCTTCCTCGGGGTGGCATGGCTCGTGAGTGGCATCGTGGACGTCTCGTCCCATCGCATTCGACGCAGAGCGAGTCCAAGACAAGCGGCCGCCTGGTCCTCGATCATTCCGTTGTTTGGCCGCATCATCAAGATCCTCATCTTCCTGGCCGCGATCCTCGAAACGCTCTCGAACTGGGGCTACAACACCAACACCCTCCTGGCAGGCTTGGGTGTGGGCGGCTTGGCGATCGCACTGGCGGCACAGAAGACACTGGAGAACTTGTTTGGTGGAGTGTCCGTCATCGGCGACCGTCCCGTTCTGGTCGGTGACGTCTGTAAGTTCGGCAACCAAATGGGAACCATCGAGGATATCGGATTGCGCTCAACGCGGATTCGCACCAACGATCGGACCGTGGTCAGCGTGCCCAATACGCAGTTCTCCACCATGACCCTTGAAAACCTGTCGAAGCGCGACCGCTTTC
>JBAUOG010000541.1:0-2994 GCA_049579625.1 Bryobacteraceae bacterium | reverse complement strand
GCGTGCGGTCGTGGCTCGTCCAGCCGCCGCGAATCTGGGTCTCATTCCGTATTCTCCGTGCGTGGTTATCCCAGTCAGAAGCAAGACATGAACAACGTTGGGGAAGATTAGTTCCGAGGGTCTCGCGCGAGAATTAGCCCCAATATGGCGACAATGCCGGCTTCCTGACATTGGACGTTTTTGAGTCGGATTTCCGAAATGAAAGTTTTGGACTCGAGGAACGATTTCGCCCCTCGCGGTTTCTAGTGGCAATCGGGGAGCAGTTTGTCCGCACACCACATGCAACTACCTGGAAACTATGGGTCGTCTGGGCGCCAGGGGTAGCCAGAAACGCCGCAGGCAAGCATCGAAGCGCGAACGAAAAAGTTGACGAAGGTGAATGATGCAATCTCAGGTGTCGATCGCGTTACCGCTAGAAATCGAGGCAAACGAGTTACCGCGGGAAATCGAGGCAAACAATACGCGCCGTAGTCGTATTTGGCCGGCGGCTTTCCTAGCCTTTAGTTTTGGTCTCAACATTGCCTGGGTGGTGTTATTGGGCTATGCGGCCATACGCATAATAACGAGTGTATTGTAACCGTCCCGCAGTCAAGATTTTCTTTTGCTCGCGGTGAGCTCATAAACGTGCGCGGGCTGGGCCGCAAAGTCCGCTATACACTCAATAGCCCATTCACCGCAGCGATCGACGAGCGGGGTTCTCACCAACAAAAACCCCGGGGTATTGCCCCGGGGTCTTCAAACTTCCGTTCGTTCGCGCTCAATTAAGCTTAAAGATGACCGACGAAGTGACGGTCTGCACCACGGGTTTGAAGTTGATGCTGGCTTCGGTGACCGTGCCGGTGTCTGCCAGTGTCTTGTTCGCATAGCTTGCGTATCGGTACTCGGTCCGCAAGAAGAATCCCCTCGGCAGCATGCCTAACAGATCGAATGCAGTCTCCACGCCACCGCCTACGAACCAGCCGTTGGTAGTGACCGATTGGGTTGAGGTTCCCGTGGGTGTACCAAGGGTCACGTTGAACATCGTTGCGCCAGAAAACTGCGCGCTCGTGAAGCCGCCGTTGACGTATGTCAGCGTCTGCGGCACTGCCAGCCAGCCGAACCGGGGGCCGACAGCCCAAGCGGATGTTTGCTTGATGTCGCCCTGAATCGCGTCCGGTTGACCACCTGAGGCGTGATCCTGCAGAGTGCCTTTCAGCGACGACCAATCGAAATCGCCGAACACACCGACAACCCACATTGGCGCAAACTGCCAATCGTATCCGGCACCGATTAGACCGAGCCAGCCTTTGCCACCTTGGGTTTGTGTCACGCAAATCGTGCACAGCCCCGTCGCCGGGCTGACACTATTTTCGCCCGCTGCCCACAAACCATAGCCGTAGCCCGCGTTGATGTACGGGCCAGTCCAGTTGGTCGGCACCGTGGGAATCGGCGCGTAAGCCGGCGCTGGCAAGCCCCCATTGAATTTGTAAACCAGTTGGGTGGTGACAGTCTGAACGGTGGGCTTGAACGTTATGTCGTTAGGGATGGCTCCCGACGAAAAGACTTCAGGCGAATCCTTACTGCTGTAATAGGAGTATCGGTACTCGGTTCGCCAGAACAAATTCGGGGTTACCGATGTTTCCACGCCACCACCGAGGAACCAGCCGTTGAGGGTTGTCGCCGGCGTAGTCAGCCCAGTCGGCGCACCGGTTCGCGAGTCGAGGATAGTCGCATCGGAGAACCGCGCGCCGGTGTAGCCACCGTTGATGTAGCCCAGCGTCCTTGAGTTAGCCAACCAGCCGGCGCGAACGCCGGCAGCCCACGCCGACGTCTCCTTGATCTGGCCAGCGCGGAATGAAAATCCGTCCTGAATTGTACCTTCGAGGCTAGCGATATCGAAATCGCCGAAGACGCCAGCGACAATGTGCTGAGTGAACTGATAATCGTAGCCAGCGCCAATCCTGCCAAGCCAGCCCTTGCCGCCTTGTACTTGGGTTGTGCATGCGGTGCACGCGGTGCCAGTACTATTAAGAACGGTCGTATCGGCCGCCCACATTCCATAGCCAATACCGCCGTTGACATAGAACCCGGTCCAAGGTGTCGCCGCGACCTGTGGCGCTGTATAAACGGGGGCTTTGGCGGGCATGTCAGCGGCGTTCGCGACATTGATGACGCCCAACGCGGCGACAGCCACGGCCACTAACCCAAACCTTTTCATGACAAGAGCTCCCAATGCCGACCGAAAAGCCTCGATTTGAAAATACCACCAATAGTTACAGGGATATGTCTCATTTTCGCAACATACCCACTGAAACGCGACGACGCGGCGGGACTCCGAACAATTGGCTCCTTACCAATAACCGTTTGGTTTCATTAGCCAGCTTCTAGGGGCGAGCCGCAGGCTGGCGTTTGGACCCGCCTTATGAACGCGTTGGCCGCAGGCCATGATGCTGATTCGAGGCCCCTATTTGGGGACCCTGAATCCCAGTGCAATCCGATCAATGGCGAACCGGGGTGCCCGAAGTTGATGACGTACGGTTGCATTTGCCGCGGTGCACCCCTTTTGGTCCTTCTATCGGGGGTAACAACGGACAAAGGTCGATTTTGGCGCGGGGTTGCTATGACGGACGCCGCGCCATGCGTAAATGACAGGCGCGTGCTCAACGGCTTCCCCAGTGGTCAGCGCGAGACGAAGAGGCAGCCCGTTGGCATCGACCACTGGGATTTAGCGCCGATTGGGTCAGGGCACTTGCCGGCCAATACGGCGCGTGGGGAAACATCCCGCCGAAACGGAACCGGACAGAGCCAATCTGCTTCAGTCCTTATATTGCGCTCGTAATCTGGTCGAGAGGTTCTTCAACAAGATGCAGTGTCGGCGGGTAGCGACACGTCACGACAAGCCCGCGGCGAATTATCTCGCCTTCATCAAGCTTACATCAATCAGATTATGGCTGCGCGTTAATGAGATTGGGTCCTTAAACCATTAGCCGCTTGTAAATTTCCTTGCTGGACGGA
>JBAUOG010000540.1:0-2936 GCA_049579625.1 Bryobacteraceae bacterium | reverse complement strand
CCCGAACTCTGTGCTGATGACCACGGAACCGGACCTAAGGGCGAAACAGAGGAAGAGTCCGACGCCCGCCAGGAGGAGACTCAGAGCGCCGACCTTAGTGTGACGGCCCTTCTGGATCACACAGAGGAAACCTTGGGCTCCGAGCGCGACAGCGAGACAAACCACTAGGCCTGTGGCAAGCGAATTCATGTGAACGAACCGGTCCAAAAAGTTAGGAGTTAAGTATACCCGAGAACTGATTTCGTTTGATCACCACCCAGGGTTGTTCCTTTCATTGCCCCGATCGCCGCCAACGTTGCATTCGACTTGATTTTGCAAGCGCCCGCAGCTCTGTGAATATTCGCGCATAGTCGTTCGGTCGAACTCAACGATCGGTGATGGCAGGGTCAGCAACTGGTGAAGTCGTGATCCTTGCATGAGCGACTAGGCATGATACGATTCCGGCATGAATCGAAGAAAGTACACGGTTCGCGTCGAGTTTCTAGCATCCCTCCCCGACGAGCCCACCAGCTCCCGAGTCTTTCGAGTAGGAGAAGTTCTATGGTGGGATACTCAGCAGACGACGGACCCAGTTGTTTTCGAAGTGGATCAAATAAATTTCCTAGCTCCCCGCGTTGAATTCCTCCGCTCAATAGGCGTTTCTAAGAACTGACCACACACTCGGAAGTTGTAGTTGCATCTGTTCGGCCGACGCCGCCCGCAGTTCCGGGCGTGGCGTTAACGTCCCTTATCGGTAGCCATCTGGCGATCGTTTTCCTGCGTGCTTGTGGCACACAGGGGCAACAGCGCCACCATTGACCGCACCTTTTCCCGCGAAGCACTCCCGCCGGGAAGCGAAGGACGCCGTAATAAAACCCATCCTCCCGACGATGGCTCTCTGGGCTTTCGGCAGATAGAGACCGGGAAACG
The DNA here is from genome assembly GCA_049579625.1 of Bryobacteraceae bacterium. Classification (GTDB taxonomy): domain Bacteria; phylum Acidobacteriota; class Terriglobia; order Bryobacterales; family Bryobacteraceae; genus CAJCIT01. The sequence goes on along the minus strand of JBAUOG010000540.1, from coordinate 2,027 downwards.
TTTCTCAGTCCCAATCCCGCTTTACTTGACCAGGATCGGCGCTCGGGGCTCGTCCGCCTCGCGATCCTCTTCGATGCAATTAAGCGACGGATGATCGCTAGCGCCCAGCATCGTGAACCGATATGGTGGGCGCCAACGAATCAGGGAGTGTTCTTCCCTTCTTCGTCCTCAGTGGTCCCGCCTCGAATCAAAGCTGCTATGAAACTTGCGCACACACTCTGTAAAATAGAGTATACTGCTAGCACGAGTACTCTAGAACGAGGCTCGGCCAAACGGAGTTTGCCAATGGGAATCCGGATTTCCTCCCTCGGCGTCTTTCGCAAAAAGTTGCTCGCTGCCGGGGTCATCGTTTCGTTCAGTCTGTTCCTGGCCGCACAGCCCGCCGGTTGCGACAGCACCGCCGCGCAACGCGAGGCGATGAGCAAGCTTTCATTTCTAGCCGGTCGCTGGGCGGGGCCTGTCAGCATCGTTCGCGGGCCGGAGGGAGCGCTTCATCTCACCCAGACGGAACAGGTTGAGTACAAGCTAGACGGACTCGTGTTGCTCATCGAGGGCAAGAGCACCAACGCCGACAGCAAAATACTATTCAGCGCGCTGGCGACAATTGCGTATGACGATTCGTCCCACACCTACCGATTCCGCGCGTACAATGACGGCCGCTACGTCGATACGGAGCTTTCGGCGCTCGACAAGGGGTTCTCGTGGAGCTTTACGGCTGGCCCGGCGCACATTACCAACACGACGCACCTAACGGGCAAGGGCGAGTGGCAAGAGGTGACCGACGTAGCGTTTGGCAACACTCCGGCGCACCGCAGCGTGGACATGATGCTTCAGCGGCAGCCGGACAACAAGGAGAACTAGCATGCGGGACCATACGACCGAGCAGGAACTGAGGGACAGGTTAACCCTGATCGAACGCATGATCGCTGAAGGACGCCGCCATACCGAGAGTTGGGGGTGGACATTCGTTCTTTGGGGGATCGCTTATTATCTCGCGATCGCCTGGTCCGCCTGGTTTCCCAACCCGTGGGCTTGGCCCGCCACTATGTTGATCTCTGTCGTTGCGACCGTTGTAGTTGCTTCCTTGAAGGCCGGTAATCATCCGACGACTGCGCTGGGCCGGGCAATCGGTTCTATCTGGATTGCTTTGGGGATATCGATGTTTCCGTTGTTTCTAGGCCTCGGATTGAGCGGTAGACTTGCCGATCAGCGCGTCTTCATGACGGTGATGTCGGCCATCCTCGGCATGGCCAATGGAGCCTCCGCCCTGATTCTTCGCTGGAAGGTTCAACTAGCGTGCGCAATTGTGTGGTGGGTGACGGCTTCGGCTTGTTGCTTCGAATCCGAGGCGCAGGGCACGATCGTGTTTCTGATTGCCATCTTTCTTTGCCAGATCGTGTTCGGAATCTACGGTGTGATCGCCGAAGCGCAGAAGCGTAAACGCCGTGATCCAGTCCATGCCCGATTTGCCTGAACTCAATCCCGTCGTGCACGGCAGGCTGCGTCTGGCTCTGCTCGCACTGCTGAGCGGCGTTGAAGAGGCCGAGTTTACATGGCTCCGGTTGAAGACCGAGGCGACGGATGGCAACTTGGGGGCGCAACTGCTCAAGCTCGAAGAAGCCGGATATGTGAAAGTCAAAAAGAAATTCGTTCGACGTAAACCGCAATCGCTCTATCGCATCACCGAAGCCGGGCGCCAAGCCCTCAGCGAATACGTACTGGCATTGCAACAGCTGCTTGGCCCAACGATCGATGTGGCGAGCAGGTTTCAGACTGGGCGTTCGTAAGCCGCCGAATTCCCGGACTAGGAGCGGCGCTTTGCGTAGCACTCATTTCCGCGCATCGCGCATCGTGCCTTGTCGGCGAACCCGACAAACCGACCCGACCACCTCGGCCTGGTTGTTCGAAACGGCTATGGTACGTCGATGATCTCTGACGAGGACCAGTTCCCACCGAACTGCGGCCGAATTGGAACGATATGACGTGATATCGGTAGCCCCTTTCGCACGCCACTGCAACCCAAGTTC
>JBAUOG010000539.1:0-2030 GCA_049579625.1 Bryobacteraceae bacterium | reverse complement strand
ATGTTGCGTTCGTTTCGGCCCGGCCGGTCCAACAGCGCATCGAGGGGCAGGGTGGGTGGGCCAATGGCGATGCGGTTTTCGTTGGCGAGAATCCGCCTGACGCCGCCGTGATCAACTATTATCAGCGCGAGCGGCATTTGTTTGGAAAAATGAAGCTCGAAATTTTGGATTCGTCCGGGCGTGTTGTTGACCAATTGCCGGCGAGTAAACGGCCGGGATTGAATCGGGTGATGTGGACGATGCGAGCAAAACCGCCGCATGTGCCGCCTGCTGCACAAATCGCTGTTGCGGGAATACGCGGCCCGCGGCTTGTGCCCGGTGATTACACGGTGCGCCTAACGAAGGCAGGAAAAGTTTACGATACGAAACTGACGGTCGGGCTTGATCGCCGGGCGAAATTCAGCACGGCAGATCGCAAGGCCCAGTTCGATGCGGCGATGCGAGTTGTTGGGCTGTTTGACGACGAAAGCACGTTAATGGCTCGGATTATTGGCTTGCGACAAGCACTTGCCCAGACAGGTGCCGCAGTGCCTGAAGGCGATCCGCTTCGCAAGCAGATCTCAGATTTCGACGGGAAAGTGGACGCAGTGCGAAAGAAGATTGTCGCCACGACTGAAGGCGGCGCAATCACCGGCGAGGAACGTTTGCGTGAGCATACCGACCAGCTTTACGGAGCAATCCTGAGTTACGAAGGGAAGCCCGCCGCGTATCAGATCACCTACATCGACACGCTTAAACGCGAACTCGATGAGGTTACGAAACAATTCGATCAACTCCTCACGCAGGACCTGCCCGCATTAAACGACTCGCTCAAGTCCAAAGGCCAACAGCCGCTTCCGACTCCGGCGGCGAGAGTCGGTGCAAACGACGCGACATTTGGATCGGGCGGCGTTGCGGGTGCAAGCTCGGCCCTTCCAGCGGACTTCCGCATTTCGTACTAGCACGAACACGGAGTCCACATTCGGAAACATTCGAGTGGTTCCGCGGAAGATTGGAAGTTAATCTTTCGGGCGCCAATGGAGCGCAAGCCTGCTGTCGCGGTTGTTTTTCATCACATCGGTCCTTATCACCATGCCCGGCTGAATGCTGCGGCTGACAGATTGTCGGTGACGGGGATTGAATGGTCAGCCAAAGGCTATGACGCATGGGGCGCAGCGAACACGCCTGAGCACTATGCCAAAGTTTCCCTCTTCCCGGAAGCAACAGATCGCTCCCCGGGCAACGGCGAGCTTCGGTGCGCGTTCTGGTCGGCTTTAAAGCAAATGAATCCAGCTGTGGTGGCAATCAACGGCTGGAATAATTTCGGATCGCTCATCGCCGCGAATTGCTGTGTGCGCAGCGGAATACCGATGATCGTCATGTCTGAGAGTGCTCGCCAGGATGAACCTCGCACTTGGTGGAAGGAAGCCATGAAGCGGCGAATGGTTGATCTGTTCTCTGCCGCACTCGTGGGCGGCCAGCGGCACGTCGAGTATCTGGTGGAACTCGGAATGCCAGTAGATCGGATTTTTACTGGCTATGATGTAGTGGATAACAATTATTTCTGCGAACGCGCTCGCCAAGTCCGAAATCCGAAATCCGAAATCCGAAATCCGCATGGCTTGCCGGAGAACTATTTTTTGGCCTCAGCGCGGTTCATTGAGAAAAAGAATCTCCCGCGTTTGATCTCGGCTTATGCGAAGTACCGGCAGAAGTCGCAATCCGATGGGAAGGCACCGTGGGACTTAGTACTGTTAGGTGACGGCCCGCTGCGGGAAACTCTTTACTCTCAACTCTCAACTCTCAACTTGACCGAGCAGGTGCATCTGCCCGGTTTCAAGCCCTACGATGAATTGCCGCTTTACTACGCATTGGCGAATGCATTTGTGCATGCCAGCACGTCTGAGCAATGGGGCTTGGTCGTGAACGAAGCCATCGCATCGGGCCTACCCGTGATTGTATCGAACCGTTGTGGGTGTGCACCGGAGCTGGTGAATGGCAACGGGTTTACTTTTGATCCAACTAACGAGGACGAATTGGCGACGCGGCTG